>CAZVYC010000020.1:1928-10591 GCA_964631425.1 uncultured Rhodospirillales bacterium | reverse complement strand
TCAGGTAAACTAGCGTCAGCACCCCGATCCAGACGATGTCCAGGGCGTGCCAGAACACGCTGAAGCACAACAGGCGCCGGAGCACGAGCGGGCGCAGGCCCTTGGCGATGGCCTGAGCCACCATATACGCAAGCCAGATCAGGCCGCCGGTAACATGTGCGCCGTGCATGCCCACCAGGGTGAAAAAGCCGGACAGAAAGCCGCTGCGCGATGGCCCGGCTCCCTTGCCGACAAGGTCGGCAAATTCAGAGATCTCAAGGACGAGGAAGGCCGCACCGAACGCGAAGGTCAATGCGGCGAACACAAGGGCGTGGGCACCCTGCCGCCGTTCCGCGGACAACATCCCGAGCCCGCAAGTATAGCTCGAGAACAACAAGCATCCGGTCTCGATGAAGACGTTGCGGAGATTGAACAGCTCGGCCCCCGACGGTCCGCCCGCGGTATTGCCACGCAAGACTGCATAGGCCGCGAACACCGCCGAGAACATGACGATGTCGCTGAGGATGAAGAGCCAGAACCCGTAGGCAACGACGATGCGGGTCGGGGCCGGTCCGCCGCCGTCACGCCCGGGGGCGACTTCAGCGGGAGGCGCATCGATTATCGTGATTGTCACGCCAGCCTCCCCAGGCCCAAGCTGGCCCGTTCGATTCGCGCAACTTCGGCAGCGGGGATTTCACGCTCGCGATCCTCGTTCCAGCCGAACACCACGATCGTGATCGCAGCGGCGGCCAAGCCGACGATCACCATCCACCAAATGTGCCAGATCAGCGCGAAACCGGTTACCGTCGCAAAGAAGGCGGTGAGGAAGCCGAGGGCGCTGTTGCGCGGCATCTCGACGTTCTCATAGGCTGGCTCCGCGGGACGCAGTCCTCTCCGCTTCATCTCCCAAAACGCATCGATCGTCTCGACTCTGGGCATTACCGCGAAATTGTAAGCCGGGGGCGGCGACGAGGTTGCCCACTCCAAGGTTCGGGCGTTCCACGGATCGCCGGTCAGGTCGCGGCGGCGCGCACGCGTGCGGATGCTGACATAGAGCTGTGCGATCTGGCAGAGAATGCCGAGGAAAATGAGGATGGCGCCGGCCTCCGCGACCAGCAGCAAAGGGCGCCAGCTCGGGTCGGCGATGTGTTGGAGGCGCCGGGTCATGCCATTCAGGCCCAGGACATAGAGCGGCGTGAAGGCGAGATAGAAGCCAATGAGCCAACACCAGAAGCTGGCTTTGCCCAATCGGTCGTCCAGAGTAAACCCGAATACTTTTGGGAACCAATAATTGTAGCCGGCCATCGCGCCGAATATCACGCCGCCAATGATGACGTTATGGAAATGGGCAACCAGGAAGGCGCTGTTGTGGAGCACGAAATCGACCGGCGGCACTGCCAGGAGAACACCCGTCATGCCACCAATGACGAAGGTGACCATGAAACCGATCGAAAACAGGACCGGCGTCGTGAACACGATCCGACCATGGAACAGGGTGAACAGCCAGTTGAAGACTTTGACGCCGGTCGGCACCGCGATGATCATCGACATGATGCCGAAGAAGGCGTTGACGTTGGCGCCGGCCCCCATCGTGAAGAAGTGATGCAGCCAAACCGTAAATGACAGAACGCAGATTCCCAAGGTCGCGAGAACCATGGAGCGGTAACCGAACAGCGCCTTGCCGGAGAAGGTCGCGATCACTTCGGAGAAGACGCCGAATGCCGGCAGGATCAGGATGTAGACTTCGGGATGGCCCCACGCCCAGAACAGATTGACGTACATCATCTGGTTGCCGCCGGCTTCGTTGGTAAAGAAGTGCATGCCGAGATAGCGGTCGAGCAGCAGCATCCCGAATGTCGCGGTGAGAATGGGAAATGCGGCGATGATCAGCAGGTTCGCAGCGAGAGCAGTCCAGCAAAACACCGGCATGCGGAAGTACGTCATGCCTGGAGCGCGCAATTTCAGGATCGTGGTCACCAGGTTTATGCCGCTGAGCAACGTGCCGATGCCCGAGATCTGCAACGACCAGAGATAATAATCGACCCCGACATCAGGGGAAAAGGCGAGCTCCGACAGCGGCGGGTAGCCCATCCAGCCGGTGCGCGCAAAATTGCCGATGACAAGCGAGGCGTTAATCAAGAGCGCACCGGTAGCGGTGAGCCAAAAGCTGACCGAATTGAGCACGGGGAATGCGACGTCGCGGATGCCAAGCTGCAATGGCATGACGAAATTCATCAGTCCGATCACGAGCGGCATCGCCACGAAGAAAATCATGATCGTGCCGTGCGCCGAAAAAATCTGGTCGTAGTGATCTGGCGGCAAATAGCCCTGCGCGTCACCGACGGCGAGCGCCTGCTGCGTGCGCATCATGATCGCATCGGCAAAGCCACGCAGCAGCATGACGAGCCCAAGCAGCACGTACATGGCGCCGATGCGCTTGTGGTCCACGCTGGTGATCCATTCGCGCCACAGATAAGGCCACCATCCCCTGACGGTGATGAGCCCAAGCATGCCCACAATGACGATGACGACCACTATCCCGCTGACGAGCGGAAGCGGCTCATTGAAGGGAATTGCAGCCCAGGTCAGCCTGCCCAGCATGTCAGCGTACCCCCACCCGCACCGCCGAGCACCAGGCTGCGGTGGCGGTTTTCTCAGAATTTGACACTGTCTGATCCAAGATGTGATCGAACAGCTGCGGTTCGACCGAGCGATAGGTGACGGGCAGCACAGCGTGGCTCGGCTTTGCCAGCTGGGCATAGCCGACATCGTCGAGCATGGATCCGGTGCTGCGCGTGCTTGCGACCCAGCTGTCGAAAGTGCCGGCCGGCACCGCCTTCACCGTGAACCGCATGTCGGAAAAGCCGTCGCCGCTAAAATTCGCCGAGATGCCGGGATACTCGCCCGGCTTATCCGCCAGCAGGTTGAGACGGGTGGTCATGCCTCCCATCGCGTAGATCTGGCTGCCGAGCTGCGGCACGAAGAAAGAATTCATCACGGTCGCGGATGTGAGGCGAAAGCTCACCGGGGTCCGCGCCGGGATGACCAGCTGATTGACGGTCGCAATGTCCTGGTCGGGATAGATGAACAGCCATTTCCAATCGAGAGCGACAACCTCGACCTGGAGCGGCTTGACATCAGCTGCGATCGGCGCTCGCGGATCCAACTGGTAGGAGCCGATCCAGGTGACTCCCCCCAAGAGGATCACCACCAGCACCGGGATCGACCAGACGACAAACTCGATACGGCCTTCATAGGCCTCGCTCGAGCGACGGTTGGCGCGGGCGTTGGACGCTCTATACCACCAGGCGAATCCCAAGGTCGCCAGGATTACAGGAACCACGACCACGAGCATGATCGCCGTGGCGTTGATCATGAGAAGCCACTCCGCCGACGCGACCGGCCCCTGCGGATCCAATACCCCGTCTCGCCGGCAGGAACACAGCAGCAGCATCGAGGCGCACAGGATTGACCAGCGGAGCAGACCCGCGCGCCACGGTCGACTACCGTGACCGCTGTATAAATGCCATTCCATCATTGGCCGCCCCTTCGCGAGCACACATGGATATGGCGCAACAGTTATCGCCGAGGTCGGTTTGCCACCATTGGCCGTGCGGATACCGGCGATCAAACATTGGTTTAGGGTCAGAATCAAATCGGACGCGGCTGGTGCTCGCCAGAGATCAATCACTTACTTGCCCAATACCAGACCGGCCAGCTTGCGGATTCCGCCGCATACTGCCCCAAGCGTCGTAGCTCTCATCTGCTAGTACATGACGACAATCCACACGCCCAATAGAGCGGGCCCGAGCCATGCGTTTAGTTTGTGGCGACGGCGTGGCTATGTCCCTTCAGCATCGCCCCGGAGGTGAGGCGCCTCCCGCGAATGCCGGTCTCGCCTGCGACTGCCAACGCCGGTCCTTGAACTGGCCGATCGTTGAACTGGAGGAAATTCACATGGCTCAGACAGCTAAAGTTCAGTCCTTCAATCCCGCCGGGGCCGCTGCCCAGCGCCAGATGCCAAACGCCGCCCGTAGAGCAAAGGTCGTGCACGATCGGAATGGCAAAGCCGCGGGTCGATGTGGGCCGGCCATTTCGATCGGAGCCCGAGTGCGGATCACCGAAGGCGGCGATGACGCGCCTGTCGCGACCGCTGCAAAGACGCGATCCCATCATTGGGCGCTCCCTTCGTGAGCACGCATGGACATGGCGCAGCAATTATGGCCGAGGCCGGTTTGCCACCATTGGGCACGCAGAGGGGGCATTCAGCGCTTCAGCATTATGGCGATCACACTTTGGTTAGGAGATCAGGCCGGATGCAGCATCCCGCTGTAGCCGGCTTGACCGAGTGAAGGCCTACGCATCACCTGTGACCTCCGCCGCCGCCATGAAAGCCCGCGCCGTGGAAACCCCCACCATGGAAGCCGCCGCCGTGGAAGCCGCCACCGTGGAAGCTGCCACCAAAGCTCGATCGTCCGCGGACCGCGTAAGCGCGGGCCGTGCCGCCACGATCGAAACCGCTGAACTTGGCGGAATGGATCGCGGGCTGGCCGTGCGCCGCCGCGAAGCCATGAACAGCATTTCCATTTAATCCGCCGACGCGACCGAAACCAGGGTGCCCGAACGTTCCACCGCGGGCGACATAATGGCCATGGTTGAAGGTTACCCAGTGGTGGTGCCAATCGGCCCCCCAGGCGTGCCAGCCCCAGCCGAATCCGGCGAAGACGCCGATACCAATGCCCAGGCCAAACGCAATTCCCGGTGCGTCGAGGAAGAGGCCGGGATAGGGAACCCAGGCAGGATATGCCGCGACCGGAGCGCCGTAGACCAGCCAGGGATCGTATTCCGGCACATAAACGGTGTCCGGATTTTCCGGTGCGATGGCGATCGTCTGTCCTTCGGTCGTCACCGTCTCCTGGCTGGTGCTTTGCAAATTGCCGGCTTGCTGAGCGCGCCGGCGCATCGCTTGAACCGCATTGAGGACACTCTGCTGCTGGTTCACGTAGGCCTCGCCGAGCGCGGACGTCCAGGACAGGTTCTTGTCCATATTCGCCAGCACTGCCGGAAATTGCGTCAGCGCCTTAACGCTGGGGTCCCAGGGCTGCTTGTCGACTTCCCGGGCGAGATCACTGCCCTTCAGCCCCGGATGCTGTTGCATCCATCGATCGGCCTCGACGACCTCGGACGGATCGGCGGAAGCGGCGAGAATCTGAGCGACCAGCGCATCCGGGTATAAAGCGATGGGTGCAACGAGCTGGTCCAGCTGGCCAGATGGCACCGGGACTGCTGTCGCCGTCGATGCCGGTGGCGGCGGATCCGCCGCGTAGGCGTAGCCTTGGGTGCTCGCGATCACAAGAGAGCAAGACAGTGAAAATGCCAAGCTCCGTTTCGTCCAGTTCATCATAGATCTCCGTTAAACCGTTGAATCGACCGTTCAGGCGAATTGCGACAATCAACCTAGGGCGTGAGATCCGTCCGACTCTTGGATTTGGCCGAGAACCGTGTACCCGCGATCACTCATGCAGTTCTTGACGATGCGCTGCTCGCGGTTCTCGGTCTTTCCCTCCTCATACGCGCCGGTCCCGAGCAAGCCGGCCAAGGCTCCGACACCCGCGCCAAGACCAGGCGCTCCGCCGATCGCGCCGGCAACAGCACCGATACCGGCGCCGCCCACGGCGCCCATGCCCGCATCCTCGGCAATGTTCGTGTTGTTGCGGGCGGTACTTGCAGTTTCCTGGCAGGCTGCTAGATCGCGATCGTACGCCGCCTCGGTATGTCCGCGCATATCGACAACGGGCTGATATTGCGCGCCGGCGCAGGCGGACAGGCAAAGGGTCGCTGCCAGGACGGCGGAGAGCTGAATACCCTTTGCAAACGTCATATTGGAAGCCATTACGTTCTCCTCTGATACGAAATACGTTACACATTTCTGGGCAAACCTTAATTCCGGAGCGGTTTTGCCCGCGGCGGTTTTGGTTTGATTGGCATGGATTAAGCACGACATGTTCGGGGACCCGCCGTACCGCTTCATCACATTGGAGGCGGAACGGGGCTGACAATTAAATTCATTTTTATGCTCGCCCTACCCTGATCTGACATTCTTTAAATTAGAATTTAGTTTCCGCGTCTGATCTAAGCGATCTCGTTAAACGTTCTTAAATATTATTTTAGCCTATTTGCTGTGTAGCCTCACATTGAAACCGCGACTTTTCAGCCAATGATATTGGACGAGACAGAATTTCTGCCTCCCTACTCTGAAACCGTGGAGAAAATCATGTCAACCACTATGCTTCGTAAGAATCTATTAGGTATTGTTATCATGGCACCATGTCTGCTGTTGGGCGGAACGGCGCTCGCTGCGCCCCAACTCCTGGAACATCGGGAACCGCTGTCTGAACTGGGAAACCTGAATCCCGCCTCCGCATCGCTGCCCCACGCGATCGCCACGATCGAAGCGAAGACAGGCGGGAAAGTCATGGACATTCGTTTCGAAGCGGATGGCGGGCAGCCCATTTATGACGCGGTCGTCGTCACCCCGGATAAAACCGGCATCGCGCGGATCTATGTCCGGACCGGCGCCGTGACTGGAATCCGTGACGACGAGTTTTCCATGCAGAGCCTCAAGTGGGAGAAAACGAGAGACGTTACCAGCTTCGACAAAGCCACGCTGCCTCTGTCAACCGCCATCGAGACGGTCGAACAGGCTGCCGGAGCTCCGGCCATCAATGCCGGGCTCGCCAAGCCGCTCACGCCTGACAACGACGTCCTGGCCTACAACGTCGAGATCGCCAAAAACGGCGAGGTTGAGAGGGTTGCGGTCGATGCGTCCACGGGCGAGATCATCGCCGATCCTGGCGCGCTGGGATTGGGCGATCGCGACCCATCCTGGTTTCTGCCGACACCGCCCCAATGAAGTGACCGTCGAAACCGATCAACCGGGTTCGATCCCGTGTCGGCGATTGCTGACTTGAGCGCCGACAGGCCATCGAACCCGACGCTCGCCATCTCGAGCGGTCCGCAGGATCACGCTGCGCGCCGCTCGAGAAGACCACCAAGGCCACGGACTCTGAGCCGCGCCAAAGGAGCGGCACGCATGGCGTGGATACGATATTCCGACGGGCTCCTGCTCGATCCGATCATCGAGGGGCCGCCCGAAGCGCTTGTGGTTCTGCTGCATGATTCGGGCGATGTCGCGAAAACGCTGAGCCCAGTTGCGGCCGAGTGGGCCATGGCGATCCCGAGGACCGCCATCATGGTGCCCGAAGGGGCCGAGCAGCACGATCCGCCGCCCACAGAAGCCCACTCGCAGACAAAAATGAGTTCCGGCGATCATGACACGGCGGAGCTCGATTGCGCAGCGCGGCGGCTGGAGCCGCTGATTGCACGGCAGCTGCACGCCTGTCGACTGGACGCCAGCCGGGCCATCCTGGCAGGCTTTGGATATGGCGGCACCCTCGCCCTGCATATCGGCCTTCGCCGCAGCCCGAATTATGCAGGGATCCTCGCCTTCGCCGGGAAACCTGGGGGCACGCTCGTGACGTCGCTCGTCGGGCACGGAATCGACGCGCGCGGCGTCCTGCTGGCCGGGCCGACAACCTCGGACGAAGCCATCCGGCATGGCGGCGCCTATCTGGCCGAACTCGTCGCCACCGCGCGCTAAACACGAATTTAGTCGAAGGCCCGACCTGTCGGGCGCATCTTGATATACGGAGGCTGGGAGGGACTGAATTGAACAGGTCCGAACATACGATCCTATGAGCAAAGCGATGACCAAAGTACTTCTCGTCGAGGATGACAACGAAACGGCCGATGAAATCGTGGCAGAGCTCGTCGCACGCGGTTTTGATGTGGAATGGGCGTCGACCGGAGATACGGGACTTCAAAAGGCACGGAAGCGGGAGGCGGACGTGATGATCCTGGACCGGCTGCTTCCCGAAATCGACGGCCTCACCATTATCGAGACTTTGCGGCGCGAGCAAATCCGCACGCCAGTACTGGTCCTCAGCGCGCTCGGCGCTGTCGACGACCGCGTGCGCGGGCTTCGGTCGGGCGGCGACGATTACCTCGCGAAGCCGTTCGCCCTCGTCGAGCTCGCCGCACGCCTTGAGGCGCTGTTGCGGCGGCCATCCGACAGCCGTGAAACGACCTTGCGGGTGGGCCCGCTTGAACTCGACCTCATTGAGCGCGTCGTGCGACGCGGCAGCCGGCAGCTGGATCTGCTGCCGCGGGAATTTAAGCTCCTCGAATATCTGGTGCGACGCGAAGGCCAGATGGTGACGCGCGCCATGCTCTTCGAGGAGGTGTGGAACTATCGCTTCGTGCCCGACTCCAATCTCGTCGACGTGCATATGGGACGATTGCGGCACAAGGTGGATCAGGCGGATGAGCCGCCCATGATTCACAGCATTCGCGGCGCAGGATTCGTGCTCCGTGCCCCTCCCTGAATTTGCTCGATCGACCACTTTCAGATGGGCGCTCGCGGTTGCCGGCGCCTTCGCGGTATCTGTATTCCTGCTGTTGGGCTTCATTTACTGGCAGACCGCGAGCTATTTGACCGTGCATATCGACCATGCAATCGCCGAGGAAGCCGCGGTCATCGGCGCCGAGCCGCCGGAGCAACGGGTTAGCAGCATCGCCGAGCGCGTGAAGCAGGACCCGCGTCGAATCAAGTCGACGGGCCTGTT
>CAZVYC010000020.1:0-1918 GCA_964631425.1 uncultured Rhodospirillales bacterium | reverse complement strand
TTTCTCAAGACGGTCGAAGGCTTGCAGGCAATATCGAAAATATCCCGCAGGGGCTCGAACCGGGTATTGGCGCGCGTTCGGCAGTTATCGTACGAATCGACTCGCAGGAGCGCGAGGAGCAGCCGGTTCGTGCAATCGCGCAACAGTTGCCAGGCGGCGACATCCTGATTGTTGGGCGCAATGTCGACGAATTGGGCGAAGTCGCCGGGGTGGTCGAGCGTGCGCTCACGCTCGGAGTTCTTCCCGCCCTCGGCTTGGCGGTCGCGGCAGGCATCTTGCTGAGCCTCCGCGCCCAGCATCGCGTCGAGGAGGTGAGCCGAACGGCGGCGCGCATCGTCGCGGGCGATCTCCGCGAACGATTGCCGACGCGCGGTGTCGACGATCCTTTCGAGAAGCTCGCGACAATCGTCAACGCAATGCTGGATGAGATCGAGAGCCTGATCCAGCAGATCGCCGGCGTCGGCGACGATATCGCCCACGATTTGCGCACGCCACTTACCCGGGTCCGCGCCACGCTCGAGCGCGGACGCAACAATGCCAGGACGCTCGATGAGTTGCGGGAGGTTGCCGATCGCGCAATCGGCGGTCTCGACCAGTCGCTCGCCATCATCACGGCGCTGCTTCGTATCGCCGAAATCGAGCATGGCAGGCGGCTTGCGGCTTTTGACGAAATTGCGTTAGCCGATATCATGCATGAGGTGACGGAGCTCTATGATCCGATTGCCGAGAACCGAAACATCCATCTCGAAGTCCACGCTCCCCATATCGATAAAGTCCGGGGTGATCGCGACTTGCTGTTCGAAGCAATCGCCAATCTCGTCGACAACGCGATCAAGTTCACGCCCGACGGCGGCCATGTTGAACTAAGCCTCCTCAAGCGCGACGGCGATATCGTCGTGCGCGTCACAGACACGGGGCCGGGTATCGAAGAGGCCGAGCGCGAGGTGGTGACGCGCCGGTTCTATCGCTCCGACAAGAGCCGCCGGACGAAAGGCATTGGGCTGGGCCTAAGCCTGGTCGCCGCCATCGCGAAACTTCACGGCTTTCGCTTTACGATAGGCGGCAGCCCCGGATGCGTCGCCGAACTCGCCTGCGCGTTGCCTGCAAGCGCAACGCAAGCGCCTTAGCGCAAATTGGCGATGAAGAGCGTGCCGTCTCGCCGCGTGCCAATGCTAGGCGGCTCAGGGGCCCATATCTGTGTCCAAGCCGATATCGGCCGATCCGCCGCGTAGGCGTAGCTTGGCGCTCACTACCGTAAGAGAGCAGGACAGCAGAAACGCCGAGCTCTGTTTCGTCCAGCTCATGAAATCCGACCGACTTTTGGGCTTAGCCGAGAATTGTATACCCGTGACTACGCATGCAGTTCTTGACGATGCGCTCCTCGCGGTTCTCGGTTTTTCCCTCCTCATAAGCGCCGGTCCCGAGCAAGCCAGCCAAGGCCCCGACGCCCGCGCCAAGACCAGCGTCTCCGCCGATCGCACCGCCAACGGCCCCAATAGCGGCGCCGCCCACGGCGCCTATGCCCGCATCCTCGGCAATGTTCGTGTTGTTGCGGGCGGAACGTGCAGTTTCCTGGCAGGTTGCGAGATCACGATCGTACGCCGCCTTGGTATGTCCACGCATGTCGACTACCGGCTTGTAATCCGCCCCGGCACAGGCGGACAGGCAAAGCGTGGCGGCCAGGAACGCGGAAAAGTGACTACCCTTGGCAAACGTCGCATTACAAGACATCGGGTTTTCCCCTTTGACATGAAGAGCTAAAAGATTCTGTCATGTTGAGATAGGCCATGGAGCATGTGACTGCAGCCTTGCGCACATTCTACTATGGACTGCATTCGTCGATTCGGCCTTATTATTAATATTCATCTCCCATACAGTATAGATTATACCTTAGTATAGTACAGCTCGACATTGAAAT
>CAZVYC010000019.1:0-36823 GCA_964631425.1 uncultured Rhodospirillales bacterium | reverse complement strand
ACCGAATCGACCCCGTGCAGCCGCATTGCGTTTGCGCGCCGGGCGTAAGCGTCGCGCTGCGCGTCGGAATGGATCAGGTTCAGCACACCGCGTTGGCTGACCATCGCGTTATAGTTCAGGTCCTGCTCCAGCCCTTCCCACAATTTCATCGACCATTCATAGAACGGGATATTGCCCGGCAGCAGATAGTTGGACCGGATGATCGTGGTGTTCCGGCCGACATTGCCGGAGCCGATATAGCCTTTCTCCAGCACGGCGACGTTGTGGATGCCGTGCACCTTGGCGAGATAGTAAGCCGTCGCCAAGCCGTGCCCGCCGCCGCCGACGATCACCACGTCGTAATAGGGTTGCGGGTCGGGCTCGCGCCAGGCCGGCTGCCAGTTGCGGTGGCCGGTAAGCGCATTTTTGAGGAGGCTGAAAGCGGAATACTGCATCGCGGTCCGGGGTCGCCGGGTAGAATCCCGTGCATTTGTAAAGATGAAGCCGACCCTAGGTGCGGCGGTTCGGCTTGTCAATCCGGGAGAAAATAAATTTCTTTAAAGGAAACATGCGGCCGTTGCGCGGCGGTCACGCGCGCGGGTAGATGATAACTGAAAGATACGTCATCGGTACCTCGACCAGGGTGATGGGTCCGTGGGGTGACGACGAATCGAACATCAGCGAGTCGCCGGACCGCAAATGGTAGGTGCGGTCGGCATGGGCATAGATCACTTCGCCGGACAGCATGTAGATGAACTCGACGCCCTCATGCTGGAAGGCGGTATAAGGGACGGCGTCCTCGGTCAGCGTGATGAAATAGGGCTCGACCACCACCTCGCCGCCCAGCGAATGCCCGAGCAGCTGATACTGGTGGCCGACCTTGGTGCCGCGGCGGTTGATGACCACGCCGTGGCCCGCCGGAACATAGGAACAGTCCCGCTTTTCCTCGAACGCCGTGAACAGCGTGGTCATCGGCAGGTTGAGTGCCTTGGCCAGGATCTGCAGCGTTGTCAACGACGGAGAAATCTGCCCGTTCTCGATCTTGGACAGCATACCCGTGGAAATGCCGGCCGACGCCGCGAGCTCGGCCACGGTATGGTTGTGCAGCTTGCGATACAGGCGGATTTGGGCGCCGATCGACTGTTCCAGCGTCCGGTTGGCCGGGCTCGGCGCACCCGAGCCCGTCTTCAGGGGGTCGGCGGTTTCGGGTTGCGAGGTCAATTCCAAGGAAGCATTCGACATCGGGTTTGCGATTCAAAGGTTACGACGGGCGAAAAAACGGCGCGACCCCGAAATTCCACACCACACTATGGCCCACCGATCGGGTGACGGCAACGCGTCCCTCGAAAAAGACAAAGGCCGAGCCTCAATCGAGAAGGCGGACATTTTGGGTTATCCTATCCGCCTCCGACTCTCAATACTGCTGTACGTCACTTCCGGAATAGTCGCGCCGGCGGGCGCGTCACCTCGCGCTCGAATCTTTTCGAGCCACCGTGAAAGGCGTAGATCATGGCGGATGAATTCCCCTGTGCCCGACCCCATCGGGGATGATTTGACGGCGCCGCACGGCATGGCGACGCGAATTCGCGGCTTCGACTGGGCCGCTACGCCGCTGGGCCCGATAATGTTGTGGCCCAGCGGCCTGAAAGCGGCGGTCGACACGATGCTTGTCTCGCCGGTTGCAATGGTCATCCTGTGGGGCGAAGACGGCATCACGATCTACAACGACGCCTTTGCGCGTCTGGCCGGCGCCCGCCATCCGGGCTTGCTGGGGCAGCCGGTTATGGAAGGCTGGCCCGAGATTGCCGAATTCAGCCGCCGAATCGCCGAGCGGTACCCTGAACCGCGCGCAGTTTCGCTCACGGATCAGCATCTCGTGCTCGAACGCGATGGCGTCGCTGCCGACGTCTGGATCAACCTCGATTACGGTCCGCTCCATGACGACGAAGGGCGGCGCGCCGGTATCCTGGTCATCGTCACGGAAATCACAGAGCGCGTGCTCGCAGAGCGGCGGGCGGCAGAAAGCGAGCGCGAATTCCGGATGCTGACGGAGACGATTCCCAACCATGCTTGGGCTGCCAACCCCGACGGCGTCGTGAACTGGTTCAATCAGCGTGTCTATGAGTACTTAGGCGTATCGCAAGGTGACCTTCACAACGGACGATGGGCCAGCTTCGTCCATCCCGACGACCTCGGCGGGACGACCGCCGCCTGGGCTCGCGCACTGACGGAAGGGGTGCCGTACGAGGGCGAGTTCCGGTTGCGCGGCAAGAGCGGAAGTTATCGCTGGTTCCTGGCGCGGGCGCTGCCCGTGCGCGACTCCGAGGGTACGATCGTCCGCTGGATTGGCACCAACACCGATATCACCCGCCAGCGCGAGACCGAAGCGGCGCTCCGCAACTTCAACGAAACCCTCGAAGCGCGTGTCGCCGAGCGCACGGCCGACCGTGACCGCATGTGGCGACTGAGCCAGGATCTGATGTGCGTCGTGCGCGACGGTCCCACTGTCGTCCTCCTGGCGGTCAACCCGGCCTGGGAGCGCATCCTCGGCTGGACCGAGGCAGAACTGGTCGGCCGATCGGCGATCGATTTCGTCCATCCGGACGACATGACGCTGGCGCGTGCCACGCGTCCCTATACCGAAGCGTTTCTGCCCGACGGCAACGCCTTCCGGCGTTACGAGAACCGGTACCGCCATAAGGATGGCAGCTGGCGATGGATTTCGTGGGCCGTGGTCGTCGTGGGCGATCTCCTCCAGGGAATCGGTCGCGACGTCACCGCGGAAAAGGAGCAGGCCGCGGCCTTGCGTCTCGCCGAGGAGCGGCTGCGCCAATCGCAGAAGATGGAAGCGGTGGGGCAGCTCACCGGCGGCATCGCGCATGATTTCAATAACATGCTGGCGGTCGTCATCGGCAGCCTTGGCCTGATCAAACGTCGTCTGGCCAAGGGCGAGGCCAATATCGACCGGTTCGTCGACAGCGCGCTCGACGCTGCCAACCGGGCGGCGACGATGACCCATCGGCTGCTCGCCTTCTCGCGCCAGCAACCGCTGAAGCCGGAAGTCGTCGAGCCCAACCAGCTGGTTTCCGGCATGTCGGATCTGCTGGGCGGGGCGCTCGGCGAGCGGATAGAGGTTGAAACGGTGCTGGCACCCGGCCTGTGGTGGACCCATATCGACCCGCACCAGCTGGAAAGCGCGCTTCTGAACTTGGCGGTGAACGCGCGGGACGCAATGCCGGACGGCGGCAAGCTGGTCATCGAAACCACCAACGCGATGCTCGACGCGTGGTATGCGGCACAAAATCCGGAGGTCTCGCCCGGCGAGTACGTGATGTTGGCGATGACAGACACGGGCGTCGGCATGGACAGCGCCACCCTCGCGCGTGCCTTCGAGCCATTTTTCACCACCAAGGAGATCGGCAAAGGCACGGGCCTGGGATTAAGCCAAGTCTACGGGTTCGTCCGGCAATCGGGTGGCCATGTAAAGATCTACAGCGAGACGGGCCGGGGCACGGCGGTCAAGCTTTATCTGCCGCGGGCGAAGTTATCCGACCAGGCCTGCGATGACGCCGCCGTGCATCCGGGCAGGCAAGCCCGGCGCAGTGCGACGATTCTGATCGTCGAAGATGATCCGGCGGTTAGGCGCCTGGGAGTCGAAGCGCTGAACGAGCTGGGATATAGTGCGCTGGAGGCCGACGGCGCGGCAGTGGCGCTTCGTCAGCTTGAGGATCATCCGGAGATAGCGCTCATGTTCACTGACGTTGTCATGCCGGAGGTCAACGGCCGCGAACTGGCGGATGAGGCGCTGAAGCTGCGGCCGGACCTGAAGGTGCTTTTTACGACGGGCTATACGCGCAATGCCGTCGTTCACAACGGCGTGCTCGATTCGGACATCGCGATGATCAGCAAGCCCTTCACCATTGACGAGCTGGGCGCCAAGCTGCACGAGGCTCTCGATGGCTAAGCCGCATGGTTGCAAATCGGGGCTCGTTCTGGCAGCTAGCAGCGGAACGATCCGCCGGAGGAGAGCTAGCCTCGGAGGCGGTCGGGCGACCCTCCGGGCCGCTTTTGCGGCAGTCAACCAAGAGTGAGCCGGTCAGCATGTTGATGACAAAAGGCCACGCCGTCGGCTGCGAGCTGGAGCCCGGCGCATTGCCGAAGCCGCCGTCGATGAAGCAGCATTTCGTGCTGGCCGGCGGCGACATTGTGGCCGGATTGCGCGATTGGCGGATGTGGCTCCTGCTCGGCATGAACGACATCCGGCAGCGTTACCGCCGGTCGCGGCTCGGTCAGTTCTGGATCACGCTCGCGATGGCGACGACGATCGTTTCCCTCGGCATTCTCTACGCTTTTCTGTTCAAAACCTCGGTCAAGGAGTACCTGCCCTATCTCGGTGCCAGCTTCGTCGCTTGGGGGCTGATTTCGAGCATCGTGCTCGATTCCTGCTCCGTCTTCATCGGCGCGGAAGGCTATGTCCGCCAGGTGCCCATGCCAAAGAGCGTGTTCGTGCACCGCATGCTCGTCCGCAACGTGGTGATTTTCCTCCACAACATCCTGATCCTGCCGCCGTTGTTCCTGATCTTCTCCACGCCCGTTACCTGGGCGCTGCCGCTGGCGCTCATCGGCATCGCGCTCATCCTTCTGAACGGCTTCTGGGCAAGCCTTCTATTGGGCACGATCTGCGCCCGGTTTCGCGACATGCCGCAGATCATTGCAAGCCTCATGCAGGTGGTGTTCTACCTGACCCCGATCATGTGGCAGATGAACCAGCTTCCGCCGCACCTGGCCAAGCTGAGTGAATTCAATCCGTTCAAGGCCTTCCTCGACCTGGTGCGGGAGCCGATGCTGGGTAACATGCCGCCGGTGTCATCCTGGGAGATGGTGGCGGTGGTGACGGTCGTCGGCTCGATCGCCGCCAGTTTCTGCTTTGCCCGCTTCCGGGCGCGAATCGTGTACTGGTTGTAACTGCCATGGCGTCGATCGAGCTGGACCGCGTCACGGTCGATTTTCCGATCTACAACGCTCGCAAGCGGTCGCTGAAGGCCGAGCTCCTGCGGCGTGCCGTCGGGGGCCGCATCCAGGCCGACGACGATGACAGCCGCGTCTCGGTCATGGCGTTGCGCGACGTCAGCCTGTCGCTCAACGACGGCGACAGGCTCGGACTTGTGGGCCATAACGGCGCCGGCAAATCGACCCTTCTGCGCGTGCTGTCCGGCGTCTATGAACCGCCGAGCGGACGTGTGGCGATCAGCGGCTCGATCTCCTCGCTGACCGACATGACGATGGGCATGGATCCGGAGGCGACGGGCTACGAAAACATCTTGCTGCGCAGCGTCTTTCTCGGCGTCTCGGTCAAGCAGGCTCAGCGGAACGTCGCAGAGATCGAGGAATTCACCGAACTCGGCAATTTCCTCAAGCTCCCGATGCGGACCTATTCCAGCGGCATGATGCTGCGCCTGGCGTTCGCTATCAGCACGGCGGTGACCCCCGAGATCCTGATCATGGACGAAATGATCGGAGCCGGCGACGCCGCGTTCTTCGCCAAAGCCGAAGAACGGCTCAACCGTCTGATCGGCGGGTCAAGCATTCTCGTTATCGCAACCCATGCAGAGAATGTGCTGCGCCGGCTGTGCAACAAGGCGGCGTTGATGGTGGAGGGACGTTTGAAGGTGATGGGCCCTATCGAGGAGGTCCTGGCGGCTTATCAGGGGTCGTGTTAGGCGCCCGGCTCGAAGTCGGGCCGTGCGAGCCGGCCTGAGCGAGTCTGCAAGGGAATTCGCTGACCAGACGCAGCCGTCAAGAAATGCGCGCCGGTGGGCCGATATGGCGTAGTGCACGCCATACGGGGTGCATCAAGCGGAATGCGATACGTGCGGCGAACATCAGCGGGCCGATACGAAACGCAAAACGTGCGATCCTTTCGACGCGGCGCGACAGAAGGCGGGCTGCGTAATCTGCGGGCGTAACCAAGCGAAACGGCTGGGCCGCCTCGGCCGCACGGGCGGCCGCAACGGCCGCGGCCTCGTGTGCGATCTCCCCGACAAGCTGGATGGCGCGAATGCGGTCGATCAGGCGGCGATACGCCACGCCGGCAATCGCGGCTTCCATGCCGGCGCGGATGGACCGGGCGGATTGCTCGATACCCGCCGGCGAAGCTGGCATCTCCGCCGGCTCGATCCACCGCGGAATCGTGGCAAGGCGCGCGACCAGGTCAGAGGTGGTCTCGAAGAAATGAACGTTCGGGTTCCGGCCCTGGGCTTCCCAGATTTCCTCGAAAACCGGCAGGCGGCGGACGAAGACCGGCCTGGCGGCAGCGAGCGCGTCCAATAACGGGAAGCCGAAACCCTCATAATGGGTTGGAAAGACGACGGCCGCTGCCTCACCGTACAGGGCGGCCAACTCCTCAGCGGCAAGCTGGCCGACGGCGATCCCGGTCAGATTGGGCACGTCCTTCAACAGCGGCAGACCGTAAGGATTGAGGGGCGGCGCTACCGAGGCGGCGGTTTGGCCCAGCGCGATGATTCTTCGGTGAGGAAAGGCTTCGGCCAGGGCGTTGGCGGTCGGGACCAGATACTTATGCGGAAAATGGTTGCCGATCACGAGGAGTGCCGGCGCACCGGTTGAGCTTTCGCCGTGAGGCACTGGTTTCACCGGCAGACGGTAATCGTCGAGATCGAGCGAATGCATCGAGGTAATGCGGATCACGTGATCGGGCAGATGAAACCGCCGTGAAAAATGGTTCGCCGTCTGGTTCGATTGGGCTGCGACGAGGTCGATATTGGCCAGCGCGAACTGCCAGATGTCATAAAGCATCGGCGATGTCAGCTGCGTGCAGTCGATTGAGATAGTGTCCAGCATGTAGATCCCGATCGCAGCGCCCTTCATCACCAGGCGCTCGACCGCGTTCCAGTCATACGGTTGGCCGACGCGAAAAATGGCAGCGAAGGTCTCTGGGCCATGGGGATCGCAACGCTTGACGCCCAAGGCGCCGTACTCGTGGAATTCGTAGGTTTCGGGCGAGCACAAGACGTGAATGTTGAAGCGGTCATGCCAATCCGCCGCTGCGGCTTGAAGAAGCTGCCGACCGGCGGCGTAAGTGCCGTTGTGGAGCTCCGTGAAGCTGGAGAAGTCGAATGCGAAGTCGAGGCGGCCGTTCTCATCCGGGGTCAGTGCGGCCAGGATGGCCTCGGCGCAGACTTCAGGAGAATGAAAATACGCCGAGGTAAACGCCGAATATTCCGGATAGCGGGCGTCGAGGATTGCGCGATTACGCGGCTCGAGCGTGATCTTGCGAATATCGGCGGCATCAAACGACTTTTCGCCGAAGTGCCGGACGAACGCCTTGTTGGCCAGAACCGCGCGATATCCGCAGCGACCCGCGCGCATGACCAGATCGTTTTCCTCATTATAGCCGGGGCTGAAAACCTCATCGAAGCCGCCGAACTCCGCCAATATCGCGTGGCGGATCAGCAGGCAGAAGCCCACGGCGGTGGGAGTATAGCTGAATTCGGGCAGCCTGGCCGCAAGGGCCGAATACGGCGCGAGGTCGAAGCCTTGCTGGTCGCCCTTCGCCGCTCCGCGGCGCTTCACCGGCAAGGTGGCAAGCGTCGCGTTATCGGAGCGCGGGTTGACGAAGGCTATCATCGGATCCAGTCCCATGACCCGGACCATCTCGGTCAGCGCTCCCGGGAAAATCACAGTGTCGGAGTTAAGCAATATCAAGTCGTATCCCCGCGCCACCGCCTCGCGGATCGCTTGGTTCATGGTCTTGACGAAACCCAGATTCGCCGTGTTGCGCACCACCCGGCATGGGAAGAATGTTTCAGTGCGTGCCGCCATGTCGCCCAGCGCGGCAGCCAGCGGCGGATAATCGGGCGAGTCGTCATAGAGCACGACCTCGCCGCCGATCGCGGTGATGTCGTCCGCGCATGCAATCAGCGATCCGACGACGGATTCGACGAGCTCCTCGTTCCTGTAAAAGGAAATTGCGATCAGCACCGGCCGGGCCGGCGAGATCGAGACTGACGAAGCTTCCCAGTAACGTTCGGGCCGGTTATCCATATCAACCCGCTTATATTTCGATTGGCCAACGGTCTATCTTATTGCATCCTGCCAGAATGCTCCTCGCGGCAAAAGCGGTTCTTGATAGGCGGTCAGAGCCTCGCATACGAATAATTGCGGATGCTACCACCCATTTTCGATTGCTGCATTGCAGTGCACCATAAGATGTGAGGCGACGTGCGTTTAGGGATTACCTAACTTGACAAACTGTAGGGAGGTTCCGATCGTCCCCGTTGCGGGCAACCGGCTCTTCGCGGGGTCGCAAGCGCAGCAAGCCGGTCAATAACAATCGCGTTGGGATCGTAAAATGGAGGAAGCTCCTGAGGTCGTGGGCCATTTTGATGCCTATCGAAGCGGAAAATTCATTGGCTGGGCATGGCGGCCCAACAGCCCCGACCAATTCGTGACCGTCGAGGTGATCGCCGACGGCTTCGTCATCGGCGAGGCGGTCGCATCGGGTTACCGGGGCGACCTTCGTTCCGCCAATATCGGCCACGGCTTCCACGGGTTCGAAATCGCAGCCGACCTCAACCTCGATCGGCCGGAGCCGGTGAAGGTGCTGGTCCGCGCCAAAGACGGAGCGGTTCTGACCGGTGGGGAAGCGGAAATTGGCGGCAAACCCTCCACCGACGATCAGGAGAACCCGGAATTCAAGGCCTTCGTGGCGGCCGTCCTCGGACGGCGCGTAGTTGCCGGTCAGGCGCCGCCGACAGAGCCTGCGCCGCGGGTCAATTTCATCGTTCATTGCGCAACCGGCCGCGATCCTTCGGCCGCGAATGCGCTGGCCGGAAACGAATATAGCTACAGCTTCGTCATGGAGGGCTTCATCCCCATCCTCGAGCGGTTCGGCACGGTGCACGTGGTCGCATACCCCGCCGAGGAGGTGGATGTTCTGCATGAAGGTCATCTGGTGCGCGGCGAAACCAGCCTGTTCCTGTCATTCGCCCCGCCGCACCGGACGACGCTGGGGCTGCGTTGTCCTACGGTGCCGGTGATCGCGTGGGAATACCCCACAATTCCCTCGGCAGTCTGGGACGACGATCTGCGCCATGACTGGCGCTATGTCCTGCGCCAAACAGGACGCGCCATCACGCTTTCGCGTTTCGCCGCGCGTGCCGTGAAAGCCGCCATGGGTGCTGACTTTCCGGTTGTGGCCGTTCCGGTCCCCGTATGGGATCGTCAGCGAGTGATCGGCGCCGATGTTCGCCCGCGCCCCGAAGGTGCGATTGCCATCGCGATCGATGGCTTTGTCTACGACACGAAGGGTCAGCATTTCGAGGTCGATACGGCCATACCGCCCCGGCCGGAGCCGCCTTGGGGCACGGCCGAGGTTAGCCTGGACGGCGTGATCTTCACGTCCGTGTTCTCACCCAAGGATGGGCGGAAAAACTGGCTGGACATCCTGACCGCCTTCATTTTCGCCTTTCGCGATACGCCTGATGCTACGCTGGTGCTGAAGATGATCGGGGCGGATGCCTCCTTCTGGTGGTGGGAATTTCATGACGCGCTTCACCGTTTGCCGGCATTCGCATGCCGCGTCGTGGTGCTGAACGGCTTTTTGGACGACGCGCGCTATCGCGGCCTCATTGATGCGTCGCATTGGGTAGTCAATGCCTCGCGCGCGGAAGGGCAGTGCCTGCCATTGCTGGAATTCATGTGCGCCGGCCGTCCAGCCGTGGCTCCGGCGCACACCGCGATGGCGGATTACATCGATGATGCCAACGCTGTCGTTGTGGAGTCCGAGGAAGAATTCTGCAAGTGGCCGCACGACCCGCGCCATGAATTCACGACGACACGGCACCGCATTTCCTGGTCGTCGCTGCAGGCCGCCTTCGGCGAAGCTTATGAGATCGTCAAGTCCGACCCGGACCGCTATCGCAGCATGTCGGCGGCGGCGCTGAGGACGATGCAGGCCTTCTGCAGCGACGATGTGGTTGCCGCCAAGCTCGACAGTTTTCTTGGCCTTGGCCGCCAGAGCGGGCAGTCCCACCCGGTCTTCGGCCTGCTGGTCGAGGAACCGGCGGCATGATCATTCTTGAGCATTCGACCTATGACGCCGATTCGATCGCGCAGAACCTCGGCTCGGCGGAATACAGCTACTGGTTTGTCCGGAAGGCCTTTCGTCCGCTCCTGGAGCGATTCGGGCTCGTCATTCCGGTCCTGCATCCGGATCGGGAGGTTGACCGCATTCATCGGGCTGCCAAGGCCCAGGGCATCGCATCGGTTTTTATTTCCTTCAATCCGCCGCACCGAACCCTTGTCGGGCTGGAGTGCCCGACGGTTCCGGTCTTTGCCTGGGAGTATGACCGGATTCCCGACGAAACCTGGGAGAAGGACCCGCGTAACAACTGGGCCGATGTCCTGTCGCAGGTGCCGGCCGCCATCACGCACAGCCGGTCCAGCGTCGAAGCCGTGCGTAGGAGCCTCGGCGCTGATTATCCTATCTGGAGCATTCCCGCGCCGGTAAAGAACCGCGGCGTCTCCGAGGCGGCGATGGCAGGAGGTCTCCGCGAAGCCACCGAGGTCGATCTCGGCCCCTGTGTCGCCGTCGACGCGGGTGCAATCGATCTCTCCCTCTTCCGTGGTGCCCGTGCAAACAGCCACGGCGTACGTGCCTTGGGACTGCTCGAGCTCGCCGCGCTCGGGCAGGGTCAGGGGAGAACCTTGAACCTCGATGGCGTCGTCTACAGCTCGGTCTTCAATCCGGTCGACGAACGCAAGAACTGGCCCGACATGCTCGCGGGGTTCGTGGTCGCTTTTCGCAACACGCCCGACGCGACCCTCGTGCTCAAAACCACCCACCGGGACATTGTCGAGAGCGCGCTGCCGATCCTGAGCGAGCTGTCGCTGTTCGGCCCGTTCAAGTGCCGCGTGATCGTCATCCACGGCCTCTTGCCGGACACCGGCTATGGGCAGCTGATCGACGCGACCAGTTTCACGGTGAACGCATCGCAAGGGGAGGGCCAATGTCTGCCGCTGATGGAGTTCATGGCTGCCGGCCGTCCGGCGGTCACGCCGCGCCACACGGGGATGCTGGAGTACGTTTCCGACGACAACGCCTTTGTCGTCGCGAGCCACCTTCGTCCGGGGTTCTGGCCGCACGATGTTCGTCAGGCGATCCGCTGTATGCGGCACGAAATCAGCTTTGCTGACCTGGTCCGGCGCTATCGCGAGAGCTATGCCGTTGCCTCTTTCGATCCTGCGCGCTATCGACGGATGGCGCTGGCGGCGGTCCGGGCGCTCGACGGATTTTGCGCCGACTCCGTGATGACCGAGCGAATGGGGCAGGTCATGCGCTATCTGATGCCGCAGCGGAAGCCGATACCCACGCCAGAGGCGCAGCAGGACGGTCCCTCCGCGGTGATCGAGCGGGCGGCGGAGTGACCGGAGTCATGCGGACGCTCGCCGATACCGCGCCGCCGGCCATGCCGCTCCAACCTGGCTTACAGGCGCGTTCCCCTGCGGCGGACCGGCGAATTGCGGATATCGAGCTGCTGCGCGCCATCGCCGTGATCTTCGTGCTGCTTGAACATGTCCGCATTAATCTTTTTGTCTGGCTGGTCGGGCCGGAAACGAAATTCTATACCTATTTCGGCTTCTGGAACGGCGTCGATCTGTTCTTCGCGATCTCCGGTTTTGTCATCGCGCGGAGCCTGCTTCCGAGCTTGGAAAAAACGCGCGACTCGACACAATTCTTTGCCGCCGCGCTCGCGTTCTGGATCCGCCGCGCGTTCCGACTGCTGCCCTCGGCGTGGCTGTGGCTCGCCGTGATCCTGGCGGCGGCCCTGTTCCTCAATCGCTCAGGAGCCTTTGGTCCGTTCAGGTCGAATTTCGCCGGGGCTGTCGCGGCAATCCTATATATCGCCAACTTCCATATCGCGACGATCTTCGGGCGATCGCATCCCGGGGCGGTCTTCCCGTACTGGAGCCTGTCGCTGGAGGAGCAGTTCTATCTGGTTCTGCCTTTTCTCGCTTTCATCTTCCGTCGCAGGTTGCTCCTCGTCCTCTTCATCGCCGTCGCCGCGCAGTTCTTCATCGCCCGCACAGGGGCAGGCAGGGGCGCCGTAGCATTGTGGCTCAATCAAACGCGCAGCGACGCGATTTCGCTGGGCGTGTTGATCGCGATCTGGAGCCGGCATCCGACCTATCGGCTCTTTGAGCCGACCTTCCTGCGGAACGCTCCGGCTCTCCGCATGGCCATGCTCTTGTTCCTCATACTGCTATTGGCGGCAGCTGGATCGACCGAACTGGATATCGTGCCGTTTCAGGTGGGCGTGGTTGCCGCGATCTCGGCCGTGCTGGTATTCATTGCATCATTTAACGGCGATTATCTATGGCCGCCGGACCCGGCGAAACGGCTGATGCTCTGGGTGGGAAGCCGCTCCTATGCCATCTACCTGGTGCATATTCCGGCCTTTTTCATTACCCGTGAAATCTGGTTCAGAATCGCGCCACCGGGGACGGTGTTCGGACCCGCTTATGCGCTGCGCTTCGGAGTGACGGCCGCGGCCCTCATCATTGTGTTCGCCGATCTGAATTATCGCCTGGTCGAAATTCCCCTGCGGCGGCGTGGCGCCCGGATCGCAGCTCGTCTGGCCGCTCGCAAACCGCAGCTCGCCGATGCTCAATTGGCATGACGCCAAGCCTTCGCGCCGGTGAACCGCCGCGAACCAAATCACCTTGGGATTACCACCTTTGATCCGCCGCCAGTCGTTGCGACTTTGCGCCTGCCGTGACCACTTCGCAAATAGTGGATCGCGCTTGCAACCTAACGCCTGTTGACGTGTTCACAGCGTTGACCTTTATACAAGGCGGAGAAAGCTTGATGGTCGCTCAGGCACGGCGAGTGGTTGGTGTTGCCGCCGTTCGAGTGCGACCGTCCGCCATCGATCGGCGGCTTGCTGTTGGCCCTCTGGCGGTGCGGACATCCCGCATTTCCTACGGGATGTCCCGCTGTGGTCCCGCGTTTGCAAGCGGATTTGCTGCGCAGTGCGACGGGCTCATGCCCATTGACGTGTTGTCAGCAAATGCGTCATGTGAATAATGCGGGACTCATGCTGGCCTCGATTAAGAAGGTACGAGCCATACGCACCCAGGAAGATATCGTGCTCGTCGAGTCGGCGGTCGAGCGGGTGACGGGCCAAGCAACCCCGCACCTGTGGATCGACGTCGAGGATTTGTTCGAGTACGCGCGCGTCAATGCCCGCCCAAGCGGCATTCAGCGTCTCGCGTTCGAAATCTATCATGACCTGCAAGCGCGGCCGGACATCCGGCCGTTCATCCATTTCGTTCGGCATGACAACGTACGCAACAGCTTCCGCGTGGTGCAGTGGTCCGAAATCGATACGCTTTATGACGGTCTGGCCCATTCGACCAGCCAGCCTCAGCCGGCACCAGTGGCTTCGGCGACGAACGCACCGATCCTCCCCCACTCCCGCAGCAGGCAATGGACTCGCCGGGTGGTGTACCGGTTGCCGGTGTCAGTGCGCGTGCATGTGATCGATATTCTGATCGCAGGGAGTGCGACGTTGCGCGCCGTTGCGGGTCTAGTCCGGTCGTTGGCGCTCGAGACGGCTTGCTGGGCAATGAGTCGCATTCGGGGAGCAGGTTCCCGGGTTGCCCCGGAGGCTGGCATCACGCCGCGTCCGGTGCCGAAGGCAGCCGATCCGTCTTCCGATTTCGCCGCCATTTCCAAGGCTGGCGATATCCTGCTGACGGCGGGCTCGCCTTGGGGCCATCCAGACTATGCGAGGCTGGTCCAGAACCAGCGTGACCGTGGACTGAAGTTCGCGTTGCTGATCTATGACCTGATACCGCTGCGGCGGCCGGAATGGTGCAATCGCGGCCTTGTTCGGGTCTTCGCGGCCTGGCTCGAAGGAGTGCTGCCCGTCTGCGATCACATCTTGGCGATTTCGCGCGCGACCGCCACCGACGTGGAAGCCTGCATGGCGGAGCGCAACATCCTGCCGGTGCGTCCCGTGGTGCCGATTCCGATCGGGACCGGCTTCAGCCGGCGCGCCCCGGATCTTCGGATCGAAAGGGAACGTCCGCTGCCGAAGACCGGTTCCTATGCGCTTGTGGTCTCGACGATCGAGGCGCGCAAGAATCACTTGCTGCTGTTTCGCGTTTGGCGGCGGCTCCTGGAAGAAATGCCGCCGGCCGATGTGCCGACACTCGTTTTCGCGGGCCGGATCGGCTGGCTCGTCGACGATTTGATGAAGCAGATCGCCAACACGGCATATCTGGATGGCAAGCTGGTGGTGATCGAGAATCCGACGGATGCCGAGCTCGAGACGTTATACCAGGGCTGTCTGTTCACGCTGTTTCCGTCCTTCTTCGAGGGGTGGGGCTTGCCTGTGGCCGAAAGCCTGGCGTTCGGCAAACCGTGCATAACCTCCAACCGGACCTCCCTGCCTGAGGTCGGCGGCAAGCTGACCCGGCGGTTCGACCCCGACAATCTCAACGATGCCTACGCGATGATCCGCCAGGCGATCGAAGATCGTCCCGGCCTCGCCCGGTGGGAGGCGCAGGTCAGGCGCGAGTTCCGGCCGGTTCCCTGGTCGGTCACCGTCGATGCGCTGTTGAGCGGCATCGGTTTTCGGCAGGATGCCGATGTTCCGGTGGAAACGGTTCGGCACCTTCGCCGGGAGTCCAGGGCGGTATAGGTCTTGATCGTCCGGCTATTGTCGGCTCTTCTCGGTCGACCTCAAGCGATCGACGCGAGACGCACATGGCCGACACCGACGAGCCGCCGGCAAATCCGACCAAGCTCACGCTCACCAAGCAACGTTGGGCGCGCGAAGGGCGCTTCCTGACCGGCCGTGCCGCCCGGCCCGGCTCCGAGCGCTTGCCGCCCGGCCAGCATCTGGTGCGCGACTGGCCGGTGCTCGACCTTGGCCTGCAGCCGAAGATCGGTCGCGAAAGCTGGCGCCTCAGGGTGTTCGGACTTGTGCGAACCACGCTCGACTGGGACTGGGCGGCATTCTCGGCCCAGCCGCAGGCCCAATTCATCTCCGATATCCACTGTGTGACCACCTGGTCGCGCTATGACAACCGCTGGGACGGCGTGGCGACGCATGAAGTGCTGGCCGCGGCAGAGCCGCTGGAAGGTGCACGCTTCGTCGTGCTGCATTCATCCGACGGCTATACGACCAACCTTACCCTGGATGATTTCGCGGCCCCGGACGCGCTGCTTGCCCATGCCTGGGAAGGCAACCCGCTCTCGGCCGAGCATGGTGGCCCTGTCCGGCTGGTCGTGCCCCACCTTTATTTCTGGAAAAGCGCGAAGTGGCTGCGCGGGATCGAGTTCCGCGCCGACAACCAGCCCGGCTATTGGGAAGTCCGCGGCTACCACGACCGCGGCGATCCCTGGGCGGAGCAGCGCTACTCGGAGGAGTAGGCGAGATTGCGGCGAGAGGCGCCGTCGCTATCGTAGGAAGCCACTTGACAGCAGTGAGTCGGCGGGGTGCGGGCAAGCGCAGTGTCGCCGCGGCCCACATGCAATTGACACACGGGAATCTGGCATGGAAGGTGCTTGGGGGGAGCGTGGGTAGCCCTACGAACGCGGGTGAATAGATGAAAAAAATCACCGGGCTCGGACCCGGCATCGCCAGTCTTCTGATCCTTGCCACGGCTTTTTGGGCGCCGGCGATCTTCGCGCACAAGACGATCATCCACGGCGATTTCTTGGGCCACGGTCTGCCCCTCATGGACCTCCAGTCCCGATCGTTCCGCGACCTCGGCGCGCTCCTGTGGCAGAACAAGGTTTACGGTGGCCATCCGCTCTTTGCCGAAGGGCAGGGCGGGTACGCGCATCCCATGAACATGCTGTTCGCCTGGGTTGTCGCGCCCCTGTTCGGGTCGATTGCCGCGGAAAACCTCTTCCATTGGTCATGCATGCTGATCGGCGGCCTGGGCATCCTGCTGCTCTGCCGCCGGCTTGGCCTCGGCGCCTGGTCGTCCTGCTTTGGCGCGGTCGCCGGCGTGTTCTCGCTC
Organism: uncultured Rhodospirillales bacterium; assembly: GCA_964631425.1. Classification (GTDB taxonomy): domain Bacteria; phylum Pseudomonadota; class Alphaproteobacteria; order BOG-932; family Roseiterribacteraceae; genus BOG-932. The sequence continues at coordinate 20,788 of CAZVYC010000019.1, read as the reverse complement.
TACAATATCGGCCAGCAGGAGAACCAGACGGTATCGGCCGCCGGTGCGTGGGTGCCCTGGTGCATCTGGGCGATCGAGCGGTGGCTAGCGCGGCCCCGCCTCGAGTCGGCCGCGCTGCTCGCGCTGATGCTCACACTGGAATTCTTTTGCGGCTACCCGGAAATGCTGGACGGTGTGCTGCTCTATGGCTTGGCGATGATCGCAGCCCGCCTGTTCGACCGCGGCGCCCGGGAAGGTTGGGGCCGGAACGGGCGCGTGCTCATCGTGACCGGCGCGGCCGCAGCGCTCATCACGATCGGGCTCAGCGCCGTGCAATTGTTGCCGGAAATCGAGTTGGTGCAGCTTTCCCATCGCAGCGGCGGCATCGAGATGCCGATACAGCTCCCCCTCGTCGCCTTTCTCCGGGGTTTCCTGTTCACACGCTGGGGCGACGCCGGACTCGACTATTATCCAGTCGTCGGAAGCATCCTCATCTGCATGCTGGCGAGCCTGACGTTGGTGCTGCGGACGACGACTGCGGTCAAAGGGCACATCGCCGGGACGCTGCTTCTCATCTTTCTGGGCATGGGCCAGGCCACGGCGCTCTTCCGGTTCATCTACGATCACGATCTGCTGCCGCAGCTTCATTTCTATCGCCTCGTCTTCCTCTATCTTGACGACGCCAACGTCACCATCGCCGCGCTGGCCGCGGTCGCAGTGGACGCGGCCGGCCGTTGGGCTGCCCGGTCCGAGGGTCGGCGGCTCCTGTTCGGCCGCCCGCCGGCCTGGGTCCTCATCGGCTTCCTGCTGCTGTGGGCCTGGGCCGTGTACTGGTTGTGGCTACCAGGTGCGCTGATCGTCCAGTATCGCGTAGCGGCAGTCGGTATCCTCGCGATCGCCGTCCTTCCGGCGCTCAAGGCGGCGCGCTGGTTGCCTCTGGTCCTGACCGCCCTCGTCGTCGTCGAGGTCGCGACCACCAAGCTGTTCTTCTTCCACTTCGCCGATTCGGCGCTGCTCGCCAGGCCGGGGTCCGTGGCGGTGATCCAGGCCGAACCCGATTGGCGGGACTACCGCATCTACAGCGACAACCGCGTGGGCCTTTATGCCTTCATGCCGCCCAATTCCCCCGGCCTGGAACAGGCGGTCCAACGCGCGCTTCCCTCGGTCGCAGGCATGGCAAATCTGCTGTGGGACCTGCCCTCGGTCGACGGTGCCTTGGCGCTGGGGCTGGCGCGCCGCTGGGCGATCGAGCCGCGTCTGGAAGGCGAGGTGTTCGGCCGCGTCGGCCAGCCGCCCGGCGCCCGGCTGATCGACCTGCTGAGCATCCGTTGGAGCGTCTTTCAGGATCCGGCCCTGGCGCCCGCGGCGCACGTTCTCTGGCACGAGCGCCCCGATGATTTCTGGATCGTCCAGAACGACGCCGCCAGGCCGCGTTTTCAGGTCTACGCCGGCTGCCGCCGCGCCGGGTCAAGCGCGGAGGCGTTGGAGATGCTGAGCGGCCTCAGCGAGCCGACCCTCGTGATCGAGGATCAGGGGCCTGTCGATCCTTGCGACGCGCCCCTGGCCATGGACGCTACCCCGCCGGCGCGCTTCACGGTGCTGAAGGACCGCTCCACCCGCTACCGCTTCGCCGTCTCCGCCGACCGGCCGGCGTGGTTCTTTGTCGCCGACGCGAACTACCCTGGCTGGCGGGCCTATCTCGACGGCCGCAGGGTGCCGCTCTACAGCGCCCAGATCCTGGGCAAGGCCGTCGCCGTGCCGCCCGGCAAGCATGAGCTCCAGCTTCGCTTCCGCTCCGACACATTCCTCGCCGGGTTGGCCGTCACGCTGCTCACGCTCGGCGCGACCGCCGCCCTGCTCATCCGAAGACGGAGGCCGGCGAAAATCCGATGACCTCCGATCGCGCCCTTGCAGGAACCGTCACCGTCACCCTTCTCAACCACGCCTCGGTCCTGATCAAGGCCGACGGCATCGCGCTCGTCACCGACCCCTGGTACTTCGGGCATGCCTTCGAGGAGGGCTGGGGCCTGCGCCATGCCAACGAGGCGGCACTCGAGCTGGCGGCCGGCGCGACGCATCTCTGGATATCACACTTCCACCAGGACCATTTCCACGTGCCGACCCTGCGGGCGCTGGCCGAGATCAACCCCGAGATCGTCCTTCTCGCCAACCGGTCGCATAATTTCGACATGAGCGCGCGCGCCGGGGCGCTGGGCTTCAGGAACGTCGTCGCGTTCGGCGAGCGCGCGCCCATGTGTCTAGGCGAGGCGGTTTCGGCGACGCGGTACCCTACCACCGGCATCGACAACATGCTGCTGCTCAAGGGGCGCGGCTGGACTATCCTCAATTTCAACGATTGCGTCATCCCACGGCTGTCACGCCGCCTTCTGGCGCGCAGGTTCGGGCCGATCGACCTCTTTCTGTGCAACTTCAACCATGCGGGCAAGCTGCTGCACCGGCTGAAGACGGACGATGCGCGAGTCAAGGCGTTGCTGATCGACAATTTCACCCGCAATCATGCACCGTTTCGGCCCAAGCTGGTGGTTCCCTTCGCCTCCCACCATTACTACCGGGCACCGGAGAGCGCCGGGCAGAATTCCTCGATGCTGACCCCGGCCGACCTCGCAGGGCCGGGCGTGGCGCCGCTCGGCGTCGGGCAGCGCCTGGTGTTCGATCCGGCGTCGGGCGCATGGCGGATCGAGGTTCCGCTGTCACCGCCCGGACCGGGGCCGATGACCGAGATCACGCGGGGCGACGGTGTGCCCTTCGAGGTGCTGGAGGAGGCGGCTCGCGTCTACGCCCGCAAGATACGGTCAGGCTTCGGGCCGGCTGCCCACCTGCTGCCGCCACTCCGCGTCCGCTTCTACGATCTCGGGCGGACGATGACCCTGCGGATGGGGCACCCGGCCGAAACGCCGGCCGGCGCCGAGCCGGATATCGAATGCCACAGCGCCGTCGCCCATGCCTGGTTCACCAAGCCCTACGGGACCGACTCGTTTGCGGTGGGAGCGCATTTCCGGATCGTCTCCGGGCGGAAGTCGCGACTCATCCTGCAGCTGGCAGCAGGCCTGCTGGTCGAGAACCGGCTCGACCCCAGGTCGCTCCTGGCGATGCTTTGCTCGCCCAGCGGCATCCGGTTCCTGCTGAACCGGCGCGAGGAGATTGCCGGCATTCTCTTGTCGCGCAAGATCTACGCGGACTATCACCGAGAATAAGCCGCCGTCAGGAATGAGCTGGCTTCAGCCGCCGCTGCCGGCCCCCACGATGAGGCCGCCCACGATCAGCGCGATACCCAGCCAGTACCGCGGCCCGATCGGTTCGCGCAGCAGCAGCGCACTGGCGGCGGGGACGATCACGAAGCTCAGCGACATGATCGGGTAGGCGACGCTCAGATTCACTTTGCGGAGCTGCGATACCCAGCCCAGCGTGGCGAACCCGTAGACGACGAGCGCGGCGATGAATTCGGGCGCCCGCAGCAGGTCCCATACCGCGAGGTCGGACCGCATCTTCTGGGCGGACAGCTTGAACAGGATCTGGCCGCCTGCGATAGCCAGCACGCACATCACCAGAACCGCATAGTTCCGTATGCTCATGACCTCGTCCATGGGAAATGGGTGGGGCCGCCGGCCGGACCCACTGTCGCACGGTGCGGCGCCATCGCCTATCTCCCGCCCGGCAGGTTGGTGCGCGACAAGTTCTGCAACGGGATCTGCGGCTCGTTGTTGAGATCAAAGCTCATCGCCGTGAGGATCAGCTGCAGCCCGACCATAATCGGCAGCGCCGCCACCATCACGGTTCCGGCCGACGCGGTCGTGCCGAATTGGACGCTCGTCAGCCATTCCTTGATGCCGAATATGACTCCAAAGGCCAGCAAGGGAAGCCCCAGCATCGTCATGATCGACGCCATGTTGAAGTCGCGCAGAAAGTAATTATAGACAAACCGCTTCGCCATGTTGCTCAGATTGAGCACCAGGAACGGCAGCAAGATGCGGGGGACCGAGAGGCTGCTTTTCTCGCCAGCGTAGTGCGCGTTCATGGGGATGTCGAGCACGACCGCCCGGGCGTTGTACAGGCGGAACAGCATGTCCGATTCGAAGAAATAGCGCTCCGCCACCCGGTCCAGCGGCAGCGCGCTCAGCGCCACCCTGTGGATCGCGGTATAGCCGTTGGTCGGGTCCATGATCCGCCAATACCCGCTGGACGCCTTGGTCAGGAACGACAGGGCGCCGTTCCCGACGAGTCGCAGGACGGGCATGCCCCGTGTCGAGTCCGGCCAGAAAAACCGATTGCCCTTGGTATAATCGGCCAGCCCGCGGATCAGTGGGTCGACGAAATCGGGCAGCAGCGCCGGGTCCATCTGCCCGTCGCCGTCGATCTTGACGACGATGTCGATGCCTCGGGCGAGCGCCTCGCGATAGCCGGCGATCACTGCACCGCCGACCCCGAGGTTCTGCGAGTTGCGGATGACCACCAGTCGCGGGTCACGGCATTCCGTTGCGATCAGGTCGGCCGTGCCCTCGGGGCAGCAATCGTCTACGCAGATGATGGTCTCGACGCTGTCCGGGATGCGCTCGATGACGTCGAGCACCCGGTTGCGCACCCGGTAGCAGGGAATAACGACGGCGATCCGCGTCACCGAAATGGCATCGGTTGTCGTCGATTCGGGCCGGCGGAGCTTCTGGGCAATATCCATGCCGCGGTACCGTCTTAGCCCCGCCGCGCCAAGTCAAGCGCCACGGCGGATTTGCGCGTGTCGCCCTGCTCGCCGCGTGCTTATCAGGAGACCAGGCGTTAGTATAAAGCCGTCAAAAGGGGGAAAACATGCAGACCCTGGCCAAGCCCGACATCTGGTTCGCCGCCGGCGTGCGTACGCCTTTCGCCAAGGTTGACGGCCCGCTCGGCGAGCTTGACGCGATCCAGCTGTCGGTTCCGGTCGTGCGGTACATGATCGAAACGCTGGACGGCGCGCTGCCGGATTTCGCCGCCTGGGGCACCGTCGTGCCCAATCTGACCTGGAGCAACATCGCGCGCGAGGTGCTGATGGATGCCCACGTTCCGGCCACGGTCCCGGCTTTTTCCACCATCATGGCCTGCTCGACCAGCATGGTGGGCGCCTTCGAGGCGGCGGGCATGATCGACGGCCGCAGCCGTAACCTGGCGCTGATCGGCGGCGTGGAGAGCATGAGCCGGGTGCAACTGGGACTGGGTCAGCCGCTGTCCGACTGGGTCCGCAAGTTCCAGAACGCGCGGTCGCTGGGCCAGCGGCTGTCCCACTTCGCCGAGCTCAGGATCAAGGACATCGAGATCTATATTCCGACGGTAACAAATCGCACCACCGGCCTCAGCATGGGCGAGCATACCGAGATCACCGCCAAGGAGTGGGGCATTAGCCGCGAGGAGCAGGACGAATGGGCGCTGGAAGGCCATCGCCGCGCGGTCGCCGCCTGGGACCGCGGCTTCTTCGACGATCTGGTGATCCCGATCGGCGACCTGACGCGGGACACGATTCCGCGCAAGGACACCTCGCTGGAAAAACTGGCGAAGCTGCCGCCGGCCTTCGACCGCACCAGCGGCAAAGGAACGCTGACGGCCGGCAACTCCTCGCCGCTGACCGACGGAGCAGCCAGCCTCTGGGTGGCGTCCGAGGAAGGGCTGGGGCGGTTGCCCGCCGAGACGCCCAAGGCTCGGCTGGTCGATTGGGAGATCGCCGCGATCGACCACCGCGTCGAGGGCCTCTTGATGGCACCGGCCTTCGCCATACCCAAGCTTCTGGCGCGGAACGCGCTCAGCTATGCCGACGTCCATCTGTGGGAAATCCACGAGGCTTTTGCAGCGCAGGTGCTGTTCCATATGAAGGCGCTGGAGACGCCCGACTTCCTGCACCGCAAGGCCGGCGTCGATGCGCCGCTGGGCACATTCCCGCGTGACCGCGTCAACCCGAACGGCGGCAGCGTGCCCCTGGGCCACCCATTCGGCGCCACCGGTGCCCGTATCCTGAGTCAGGCGGTGAAGGAGCTGTCTGCGTTGCCGGCAGGCTCACGCGCCATCGTCAGCATCTGCGCCGACGGCGGCCAAGGCTCGGTGGCGCTGCTGGAGGCTGCGTAGGCAAACCTATCGATGGAAGAGGAACGCGGCGGCGACTGCGACCACCGATAAGGCAAGCGCGGCATAAGCGGCGAGCTCCACCCGCCGCATGCGCGCCTCGATTGCGTTGCCGCCCTGCTCCAGCGCCGCGAGGGCCTGCTGCAGGTCGGCGGCGAGCTTGCGGATATTTCCGGCGTTGTCCCGCAGGGCGTCCTGCAGTTCGGCGATCTGCTGGCGGGTCTCGCCGTAGCCCACGATCGTGGGCGGCGCGTCGACGCGGCGCTGGGTGAAGACCGGGACGACTGCGTGGGCGATGCTGGCGACGTGCGGAGCGAGCTTGGCGGCGACGGTCAGCCAGGACATGGTCCTTCGACATCCTTTCAGGTTGCACCGGCCGGAAGGCCGGAGCCCTTAGGATATTGGGATCGGTGCCCCTCGTTCCAGGCTATTTTCCGGAGTGGCCGCGTCGCCACGGCGCAGCGCACTCACCTCGGCCTCCAGCGCCGCGATCCTGCCGTCGCGCTCGGCCAGCGCCGCAGCCACGTCGGCCGCCTCGAACCGCTGCGGGATGTGCTGCGGGCAGTTCGTGTCCCAGGCGGCGACGGTGAACAGAATCGCGCGCTCGCCCCGCGCCCTGTAGCCCTGCGGCATCAGCCGCCCGAGCAGTGCCGGATCGTCCTCGACGACACTGGCCGTGCCCCAGATCTTGATCCGCCTGCGGTGAACGTAATCGATCAGGAAAAGATGCGCCTTGGGATTCTCCGACAGATTGCCCAGAGTCAGGTACTGGCGGTTGCCAGCGAAATCGGCGAAGGCGATCGTGTGATCGTCCAGCACGTGGAGAAATCCCGGCGGTCCGCCGCGATGCTGGATATAGGGCTGGCCGTCGGCGCTGGCGGTGGCGAGAAAGGCGCTGGTCTGCGCGCCGATGAAGTCCGCGAGGCGAGCGTCGATCGCCGTCGGCCAGCCGCCGCCTTCCTCCATCCGCGCATAGGCGGCCCGCGAGCCCTTGCGGGCCTGGATGGCCTTCACCGCGGGCGTGAAGGCGACGTCGCTGGAATAGCGGGGAAGTGCGTCCATGGCCGCCGGCTCAGAAACCGAGCGCGCTTAGGCCCGGATGGTCGTCCGGGCGGCGGCCGAGCGGCCAGTGGTATTTGCGGTCTGTCTCCGCGATCGGCAGATCGTTGATGCTGGCGATTCGCCACCGCATCAGGCCGTTCGCGTCGAACTCCCAGTTCTCGTTGCCATAGCTGCGGAACCAGTGGCCGCCATCGTCGTGCCATTCATAGGCGAAACGCACTGCGATCCGGTTGCCGTTATAGGTCCACAGCTCCTTGATCAGCCGGTAGTCGAGCTCGCGGTTCCATTTGCGGGTGAGGAAGGCCTCGATCTCGGCACGGCCTTTGATGAACTCGGCCCGGTTGCGCCAGACGCTGTCGGGCGTATAGGCGAGTGCCACCTTGGCGGGATCGCGGCCGTTCCAGGCATCTTCGGCCATGCGTACTTTCTGGGCTGCGGTTTCTTCCGTGAAGGGCGGAAACGGTGGGCGGGACATTCCTGATATCCTTTCGAAAGGGCGGACGTCGGCGGGGTCACCGCCGACGGAGCCGCTGTGTTGGACACGAAAGCCGCGATCAGGCGGCGCGCTTATTCACAACCGGGAAATCGATGTCGGTCTTGAAAACTTCGTTCACATAGTTCGTGAATACGTTGAGCGCGACGTGTGCGACGATCTCGACCAGTTCGGCGTCATTATAGCCGGCCAGCTTGACCGCGCGCAGGTCGGTCTCGTCCACCTGGCCGCGAGTGCGCGCGACCTTGGCGGCAAAGCGCACCGCGGCGTCGGCTTTGGGATCGTTGGACGCACCGCTGCGGTTGGCTGAGATCTCCGCGTCATCCAGCTTGGCCAGATGCACGCCAACATAGGTGTGGGCCGACAGGCAATAGTCGCAGCCATTCACCTCTGCGACTGCCAGCGCGATGCGCTCGCGCGTGGGCGCAGCCAGGCGGCCCTTGCCGAGTCCGCCGGAGAAGCCAAGAAACGCTTCGAGCGCGGCGGGACTATTGGCGACCAGGCGGAACAGATTTGGCGCGACGCCGAGCTGCTTCTTCACCGCTTCGAGCAACGGCTGGGCGGCGGCGGGGGCGTCGGCGATCGTGGACGGGGTGGGAATGCGCGACATGATGATTCTCCTTTCATCCTTGGCGCCGGATGTGGCGACAAACGAAAGGTGGGTCCTCCCGATTTATTGTGGTATCCGCTAAGTCTGAAAGACGCCCTTCCAGATTTCGGGAAGAATTATGGACCGTTTGGACGCGATGGGCATCCTGGTCGCGGTGGTCGAGGCGGGCAGCCTGTCGGCGGGTGCTCGGCGGCTCGGCGTTCCGCTCGCAACGGTCAGCCGCAAGGTGGCAGACCTGGAGGCGCATCTGGGAACGCGGCTGTTCAACCGTTCGAGCCGGCGACTGACCTTGACCGACGCCGGCGGTGCCTATGTGGCCGCGTGCCGCCGCATCCTCGATACGGTGTCGGATGCGGAGCGCGCCGCCGCGGGTGAATATACCGCGCCGAAGGGCCATCTCATGGTCACCGCACCGATCGCGTTCGGGCGATTGCACGTATTGCCGGTCATCACCGATTTTCTGGCTGCCTATCCCGAAGTCGATGTCGAACTGGTGCAGTCCGACCGAAATCTCAACCTGCTGGACGAGCATGTAGACATGGCCGTCCGCATCGGCGCGCTTTCCGACAGCAGCCTGATGGCGATCCGGGTCGGCGCGGTCCGGCGCGTCGTGTGCGGCAGCCCGGCCTATTTCGCCCGCAAAGGGCTGCCGCAGGCGCCGGCGGACCTGGCCCGACACGATTGCGTAACCTCAACCGCGGTGAGGGCCACGGACGGCTGGCGCTTCGACGCCATACCGGAATCGATCATCATCCGGTCAAGGCTGACCGTCTCCACCGCGGAGGCGGCAATGGATGCTGCAGTGGCCGGGCTCGGGGTTACGCGCGTGCTGTCCTATCAGTGCGCGGACGCCGTCGCGGCGGGAAAGGCGGCCATTGTGCTGCGCGCCTTCGAACCGGCGCCGTTGCCTGTCAGCCTGCTCTACCAGGGCGGGGGGCCGCTGCCGCTGAAGCTGCGCGCCTTCCTGGATTTCGCAGCACCCCGGCTTAGGGTGCGGCTGGCGGCGCAGGCGGAGATATGATCCCGCGCCGCCGTGCGGATCACATCGGCGGGTTGACGCCCCGGCCGACCAGCAGGAAGCCGGTCTTCAGGGTACCGTCGGGCAGCTGATTGGCGATCGCGAACACCGCCGCTCCCTTCTTCAGGTCGTCGCGCGAGCCCGGCGTCACCGCCACGATAGAAGTCTTTGGAACAACCACAACCTGGTTCTCGCCGCCCTTGTACTTAAGGGACAGAGTTTCGCCGTGAACCGCCGTCACGATGTCGGAGACCGACGCGTTGGTCATCGTGTCCTCGGGCGCGGTGTCCCAAGGATAATGCCCCTCTCCCGCGCCCCGCATGGATTCGGGGAAGATGTGGACCTCGATAGCTTCCAGCGTGCCGTCCTTGGCGGGATGGGCGGTGGTGCCGATGAACGTGCCCGGCTTGATGTCGGCCTTGCTCGCCTTGACCAGCGCGTTGACCACCAGCTTGGGCGTGGTCTGCACCACCTGCTTCTCGCCGTTCTTCTTGACGATGGTAATCGAATCGTCCGAGACCGAGTCGATCTTGCCGCGCACCCGAACCGGCGGGGCCGGGGCGGCTTGCGGCGCTGGCTGCGGTTGTGCCTGCGGCTGCTGCGCATCCTGCGCCATGGCGGGCGACACCGCGCCCAGAACGGCTAACAGCCCTAAGGCCAGAAAATTCCGTGACAGTATCGCGTTCATCGAATCCTCCCTGATGTGGTTGGGCGTTGATATACGCGACAAAGCGGTAGGATGGGTAGAGCGGAAGCGAAACGCATCACCCCACCGGCCGGGCTACTTCTCGAAGACCAGCAGCGTCGACGTCGCCGACGCGTAGAGCCGACCGGCCGCGTCCTTCAGCGTCGCCTCGGCGAAGCCAGCACGGCGGCCCATCGACAGCACGCGGCCTTCAGCGCGCAGCAGGCCCGAATCCTTGGTGACTGCTTTGTGATACGCGACCTTGAGTTCCAGCGTGGTGTAGCCTTGGTTCGCGGTGAGGCGCGAATGGACGGCGCAGCCGCAGGCGGAGTCCAGCAGGGTCGCGGCATAACCGCCGTGCACCATGCCGAGCGGGTTATAGACATGCAGGCCAGGCGTACCCTCGAACACCGCGCGCCCTTCGTCGGCCTCGACCAAGGTGAAGGCGAGCGTGTCGCCGATCGGCGGACGACCCCCCAGGGCAATCATCTTGCGCAGCTGCTCGAGGCCGGTGAGGCCGGGGCCAAGCTGCTCGACGAGGCTGGCCGATATCTCGTTCACGAGACCGCTCCGAGGCCGAACCGCCGCTTCAGCGCGGCGCGCGAATGGGCGAGAATGGCGTCAGCGCGCGCCGGGTCGGTCTCGGCGCGCGCAAGCGAGAGCGCACCGACCAGTTCGGCCAACAGCGAGCTTGCCGCCTCCTCGGGATCGCCCATGCCGAGCGCGGCAAGACAGGCCGCAAGCCCCTCCGTCAGCTGCGCCGCGCCCTGGGCGAAATGGCTGCGCGCCGGCTCGGGCAGGCGGGGCGCGTCCGCCGACAGGAATGGCAGCGGACAGCCCCACACCCGCGTATCGCGATGCTCGGGCGACAGGTAACGGTCGATGTAGTTGTCCAAGGCTTTGGCCGGCGCTCGATTCTGGGTCTCGCGCACGAGCGTGGCGCGGCTCTCCTCGAACATCTCGTCGATGGCGGCGCTGACGAGATCGTCCTTCGAGGCGAAATGCGCATAGAAGCCGCCATGGGTCAGTCCCACCTCCGACATCACCCCGGCGACGCCGATCCGGTGCGGTCCCTCGGCGCGAATTGCCCGGGCAGCGGCCTTCAAGACCTTCTGCCGTGTCCGCTGCTTGTGCTCACTGTCATAGCGCATGCTCTTGCAATCCTCTTTATATTATACAGCTAATATCATTAATCGGGGCCTGCAAGGGCGTCCGCGGAGGCTTGAAGGATGACCAAGTTGGAACAGCAGATGGTGCGGTATCTCGAAGACATGGACATAGGCCAGCTGTTCAGGAGCGGAACCCTCACAGTGACCGAAGCCGAGATCAGGGCGTTCGCCGCGAAGTTCGATCCGCAGCCGTTCCACCTCGATCCCGAGGCGGCGCAGGATACGTTCTTCCGCGGCTTGGCGGCCAGCGGCTGGCATACCGCGGCGCTGACGATGCGGCTGCTGGTCGAGGGCGAGACCCGGATCGCGGGCGGGATCATCGGCGGCGGCGGCGAAATCTCCTGGCCTCGCCCGACCCGGCCCGGCGACACGCTCACCGTCGAGAGCGAAGTGATGGACGTCGCGCCGTCGAAATCCAAGCCCGATCGCGGCGTCGTGACGTTGCGCAGCACGACCTACAACCAGAACCGCGAGCCCGTGCAGGTCTCGACGATGAAGCTGGTGGTCCCGCGCCGAAAACACGCGCCATAGGCTCGCCATCCGCCACCGCGAGAAATTACAAAACTGGAAAGCTATTCCTTGACAGCCCTGGCGGTGCGGCATGAGGCTCTCTGAAGCGAGAACGGATCTGCGAGGGGTGATCCGCCCATGGCGTCGGCAAGGCGGTGGCCGTTCAGGTTGTTCGGCAGGCGCAAAGAGCCCCCTGTCCTCGATCTTGCCGCGGCATTGCGGGAAGAGATCAGCACCATCCTGCATCCGGGGGACGAGACTGGGCCGCGCGGCGCATGGCCGGACGAAAAAGACGGGCCCAAGCCCCGCGGCGCCGACCGCGAAGTCACGGTAGAGGAACGTGGAGCACTCGCCGACCGGATCGTCGAGGCGATCGATCGGGGCGCCGCGGAATCGGCGGTGACGCAGCCCGAAGACATGGAAGCGCCGCCGCGGTCGCCGCCGGGGCCGCCCGGAGGCGGAGCCGGCATGGCGCCGACGGGCGCGGAAGGTGCGCCGCTCTACGCCCTTTGCCTGTCGGGCGGCGGCATCCGCAGCGCCGCGGTCTGCCTCGGCGTCGTGCAGGCGCTCGCCCGCGCCCGCGTGCTGGAGCGGTTTCATTACCTGTCGACGGTATCCGGCGGCGGTTATACCGGCAGCCTGATCTGGCGCCTGATACGGGAAGTGGGCGGGGTCCGGTCGGCGCAGGCGGCCCTGGCCGATCCCGACGGCACTCCCGGGCTCAATTGGCTGCTGCGCCTGCGCGAAAACACCAGCTATCTGGCCCCGCGCCTGGGCCTGGCGTCGCTGGATGTCTGGGCGGCCGTCGTGCTGTATGTGCGCAACACCTTGGTCAACTGGGTCCTGTTTCTGCCCGGTCTCCTCGGCGCTGCGGCGCTGCCGCAGGTTTTCCTCCTGGTGATCGAACGTCGCGACCTGCATCGTTGGCTCGTCCTCGGCATCGCGGCCGTCGGCCTGGCGGTCGCCGTGGGGCAGGCCTGTCGGTGGGTTCCCGTCCACCGCAAGCCTCCGGCCCGTCCCTCTATTACCGCCGGGAAGGTGATCGGCTGGATCACCCTTCCTTTGGTGCTGCTCTGGACGTTTCTCGTGACCGCCTGGTTCGAAACCGACGATCCGCGCGCCTTTGCAGCTCCAGCGGTGGCGTTCGTCGCCAGCATCTTGGCCTATCTGGTCGCGTGGCTCTGGCCCGATTCGAAATTCCAGGGCCGGCAGCTGTTCCTCAAGAACCTGCCCGGCTGGGCGCTTGCGACTGCGGCCGGCGCGCTGGTGCTGTGGGTCGGCATCCGGCTCGCCCAGCATTTCTGGGCGCCGTCGATCGTGCTCGTGATCTTTGGACCGGCCTGGGTCGTGGCCTCCCATCTCGTCCATTCCTCGCTGTACGCGACGCTCAGGATCGAGACTGAGGTGTCCTGGCAGGATCGCGAGTGGATCGCCCGCTTGTCCGCCACCGAGGTCCTGGCCGCGCTGCTCTGGACCGTACTCAGCGCCATCTGCCTGCTCCTGCCGCACTATCTTTACGGGCTGTACGGGGTTCGCGGCTATTGGACGAAAACCATCGCCGCGGTTACCGCAGCGCTCTCGGGGCCAGTCGCAGCCGCGCTTGGAGGCAGTGCCAAGACCGGTTTCGACATGGCCGTATCCGAAACGACGATCAAGTCTATGCTGCCGGAAATCGCCACGACGGCCGCGACGGCGCTGTTCTTGCTCGTCCTTCTGACGGGGGCGGCCTCGGTCGACTGGGTGGCCGGGCAAGCCTGGTGGCCCGATTGTTTTGCCTATTCCTATTGGCCGGACTGGCAGGTGATCCCGCAAGGGCCCTGCGCGCCCGGCCTTTATCGCACGCTGCTGGCCGCCATAGCCCTTATTGGTGTGAGCTGGGGGCTTGGCCGGCTCATCAACATCAACCGCTTTTCGCTGCATGAGCTCTACCGCAACCGTCTGGTGCGCGCCTTCCTTGGCGCCGTCCGGCCCGACGCATTGCGGATGCCCGACGGTTTCACCTTGTTCGCGGAAAAGGACGCCATTCCGCTGCACTGCATCTGGCCGGCCTTTCCCAATCGGGGGGACCAGACGGAGCTGCGTCTGTTCCCGGTGGTGAACACCGCCCTGAACCTCGTCGCCGGCACGAGGACCGCATGGACGGAGCGCAAGGCCGCGTCGTTTACCATGACCCCGCTGCACTGCGGCTCGGCGGTCATTGCCCACGCCGGGGCTTTCGTTCGAACGCCTGGTTACGGCGGCACCCCCTTCAGCTGGCCCAGACACGCGCCGCGCACTGGCCTTTCGCTCGGCACCGCTATGACGATCTCCGGCGCCGCGGTCAGCCCCAACGGCGGATATCATTCTTCTCCCACCACATCGTTCATCATGACGATGTTCAACGCACGCCTGGGGGCCTGGATGCCGAATCCGCGTGTCGCGTCGACGCGCGACATGGAGCGTTCCCGGCCGCCTAATGCCTTTCGCGCCTTGTTGGCGGAGATGTTCGGGCAGACGGACGATTCCGCCGAGGCGATCTACCTCTCCGACGGCGGTCATTTCGAGAATCTCGGCCTGTACGAAATGCTGCGCCGGCGCTGCGCGGTCATTGTCGCGGTGGATGCGGGGTGCGACCCGAACTACCAGTATTTCGACCTCGGCGGCGCGATCCGCAAAGCCCGGATCGATTTGAATATCGAGGTCAGCTTTCCGAGCGGCGGCGGTCCGGTGAAAGGAGAGGCGCCCACGACGCCGTCCCTCGCCGCTACGATCCAGTACCCTGCGGTGGCCGGCCAACCGGCCAGCACCGGCGTGCTGATTTACGTGAAGGTCTATCGCCCGGACGACGCCCCGGCCGACATCATCGCCTACGCCGCGTCGCACGATACGTTTCCGCACGAATCGACGAGCAACCAATTCTTCACCGAAAGCCAATTCGAGAGCTATCGCCGCCTGGGTGAGGTCTTGGCCGCCTAGTATCGACTCTCATGAGAAAGTCGACACGTCGTGATAATGTTGGATACCAGCTGAGAGGATCACGGCCGTCCGACCCGTTCGGCGCGCTCGCGTGTTGAGCAGGTGACGAACGGAGGTGGCCATGCCGGCAAAGCGCGATCCGAAGGCCGTCCGGGGCGAGGCGGAGGACCCGGGCAGCCTGACAGAGCTCAACCGCATCATAGCGGCCTCTGAGCCTCTGGTGCCCGGCGCCTCGCGGGCGGTGCTGGGGGAAGGTCCGGCGGGCGCGGGCATCGCTTTCGTGGGTGAGCAGCCGGGGGACCAGGAGGAAATCGAGGGCCGGCCGTTCGTCGGTCCGGCGGGGCGGATCCTGAACCGGGCGATGGAGGAGGCAGGTATCGACCGTGCCGAAACCTACGTCACCAACGCTGTCAAGCATTTCAAGTTCACGCCCCGCGGCAAGCGGCGGATCCACCAGAAGCCGACGGCCGGCGAGGTCAAGCGTTACCGCTGGTGGCTGACCCGGGAGCTGGACTTCGTGCGGCCCCGCGTCGTTGTCGCGCTGGGCGCTACGGCCGTCCTGGCGCTTGCCGGCAAGCCGCTATCCATTACGCGCTGCCGCGGTCCGGCCGAACTGGACGGGCGCCCCGGTTACATCACCGTGCATCCTTCCTCTCTGCTGCGCCAGCCCGACGAGGAGGCGAGGCACCGCGCCTATCAGGATTTCGTCGCGGACATGCGCCGGATTCGAGAGCTCGCGGAGGGGCCCACCGCAGCTGCCAAGGGCTGAAGCGCAGCTTACGGAAATTCGCGGGCTGTGCCGTCTGCTGTGCGGGCTTGGCGACTGCGGCGGTGTTGCTTCCCGGAGCCATTGACCGAGCGCTTGTCGACCGCGGCAGTCTCGCCCAAGATCGCCGGAAACCGGCGCCAAGCGTCGGGGCAGAAATGGGAGGAACGCGATGGGTGTTCGGATCGCCTGGCTCGGCGTGCTGTGCGTTGCGGCGGTGCTATGCTGGGCCGGCCCCTCGGTCGCTCAAACCGGCGGCGCCGATCAGGCCCCGTCCACTCCGATGCGCCAAGCCTATTTCGGCGAGCTGCATCTGCACACCGCCTATTCCCTCGACAGCTTCATCTTCGGCAACCCGAACACCCCCGACGACGCCTACAAGTTCGCCCAGGGGCTGCCGGTGACGCTCTATGGCGGGGAGACCAAGCAGCTGAAGCACCCGCTCGACTTCGTCGCCATCACCGACCACGCGGAGTTCCTGGGTGAGCTGTCGCTCTGCACCACGCCCGGTTCGTCCGCGTACGGCACCGACAGCTGCACGGCCATGCGTGGCTTCGACCTGCGCCAGTTCGCCAAGATCGCGAACAGCGTCACCGCCCGCAAGCGCATGGAGGACATCTGCGGGCCGGGCGGGCAGGCCTGCGTCATAGCGGTCAAGAGCCTGTGGCGGAAGGTGCAGGAGAATGCGGCGCGCTATTACCGGCCGGGCAAGTTCACCACGCTCATCGGTTACGAATACTCGATCAACGTCCCGACCTCGGTGTTCAGCACGCCCAATGGCCGGCCTGCCTCGATGGTGCCCGGCATGCTCCACCGCAACGTCATCTTTCGCACCGATCACGTGCCCGACACGGTATTCAGCGCTTATGAAGGCACGGGCGAGGAACTGCAGAAATGGCTGGAGGAGAAATGCACCGGCCCCTGCCGGGTCCTCACCATCCCCCATAATTCCAACTATTCGTTCGGCCGTTTCTTCTGGGACGGCAAGAATTCCGACGGCACGCCCTGGACCAGGGATATCCTCGATCGCCGCGCCCGTATCGAGCCCTTGGTCGAGATCTTCCAGATCAAGGGCTCATCCGAATGCCAGGCCGGGATTGGGCTCGCCGACGAGGAATGCGGCTTCGAGAACGCCGTGCCGCCTTGCCCGCCGGGGCAGATGGACAATTGCGCCAGCGCCGACTCCTTCGTGCGCGACGCGGTGGTGCACGGGCTGGCGGTGGACGAGAAATGGGGCGTCAACCCGTTCAAGTACGGCTTCGTCGGCGCGACGGACAATCATGACGGCACGCCGGGCGCTACCGAGGAGAACGACTTCAAGGGCCATCTGGGCCAGCAAGACAACACGCCCGAGAAGCGGCTCGGCATGAAGCCGGGCGAGGACGCCAATAATCCCCACGACGAGCGCGGCAGCGCGTTCCTGAGCTTCAACCCCGGTGGATTGACCGGCGCATGGGCGGAGAAGAATACGCGGGAATCGATCTGGGACGCGCTTTATCGGCGTGAAACCTACGGCACCAGCGGGACGCGCATCCGGGTGCGCTTCTTCGGCTCATTCGACTTCCCGGCTGACCTGCACCGCAACCCCGACCTGGTGAAGATCGGCTACGCCAAAGGCGTGCCGATGGGCGGCGACCTGAAGGCCGCGCCGGCCGGGAGGGCCCCCCGCTTCGTCGTCTGGGCCACGCGCGATCCCGACAGCGCGCCGTTGCAGAAGATTCAGGTCATCAAAGGCTGGATCGAGGGCGGCAAGGCCATGGCCAAGGTCTACGACGTGGTCTGCTCGGACGGCATCAAGGCCGATCCCAACACCGGGCTTTGCCCCGAGAACGGCGCCAAGGTCGACCTCGCCACCTGCAAGATCGACCAGGGCAAAGGCGCGGGCGAGCTGGCTGCCACCTGGACCGACCCTGACTTCGATCCCAAGATCCGCGCAGTCTATTACGTCCGAGTGCTCGAGGACCCGGTCTGCCGCTGGAGCACGTGGGATGCGCTCCGGCTCAAGGTCGCGCCGCCGAAGTCGGTCCCGCCGACAGTGAAGGAGCGCGCCTGGACCTCGCCCATCTGGTATACGCCGGCCGTCCAGTGATGCGCCCGCTTCTCACCGTCCTCCGCGAGCCGCTGATTCATTTCCTGGCTCTGGGCGCATGCATCTTCGCGCTGAACGCCGTCCTGCACCCTCCAGCCAGGGAGGACGGGCATCGCATCGAGGTGACCGCGGCTGACATTGCCCGCATCCGCGCCCTCTACGCTCAGCAATGGGGCGCCGCGCCTGATGGTGCCGACATGCCGCGCCTCGTGGACAACTATATCCGCTCCGAGGTGCTGTTCCGCGAAGGTACCCGGCTCGGCCTCGGCACCGAGGATTCCATCCTGCGCAACCGCATCACGCAAAAGATGGAGTTCCTGCTTCAGGATGCCTCGTCGATCCCGCAGCCTGCCGATGTCGAGATGCAGGCCTATCTCGATGCGCACGCTGCGGCCTTCCGGATTCCGGAACGGATCGGCTTCGCGCAGCTTTATTTCAGTCCGGAGCTGCGCGGCGCGCGGGCGGAGGCGGACGCAAAGTCGGCTTTGGCGGCGCTCCGCGACGGCACCGCGGCCGAACGCGGCGATCCGCTGATGATCGGGTCCGATCCGGCCCCGCGCTCGGCGAGCGAAATCGCCGAGGATTACGGGGAGGCCTTCGCCCGAGAGCTGTTCGCGGTCCAGGGTTCGGGATGGCAAGGACCAATCCGCTCCGCCTTCGGCCTGCATCTGGTACGCGTGCTGGAGCGCCAGCCGGCGCGCACGCCCGCGCTCGCCGAAATCCGTGCCCAGGTGCATGACGCATTGATGGTCGACCGGCTGCGGCAGGCCAATGAAGAGGCCTATGCCAGACTGCGGGCGCGCTATCAGGTTGTGATCGACCCCGGCGCGCTGAAACCGGCGGGCAAGCCGCTCGCCGCCCGATGACGCGCGTCTGGTTGGCTATGGCCCTGCTCGCAGGGCTGTTCGCGGGGGCCGCAACGGCTCACGAGTCGCTGCCGGCCTATCTCGGCGTGACCGAGATGACGCAGGGTGTTTTCGATGTCCAATGGCGCAGCCCGGCAACGCAAGGGGCACCGCCGCCCTTGTCCCCGGTGTTCCCGGCGCAATGCGAGCCGGCCACGCCGGCGATCTTCTCCGAGATGCCGGGCGCGCTGGTCGGCCGGATGACGCTGCGCTGCAAGCCGCCAGGGCTCGCGGAGGGGACAATCCGGCTGGCGGGGCTCGACCGCACCGTCCTCGACGCCCTGGTCAAGCTGAACTTCCTTAACGGGACCGGGACGACCGTTGTCCTGCACCCTGACAATCCGACTCTGGCGCTCTCGGAGCCGCGTCGCGCAGTCGACGTCGGCGGTTATTTTCGCCTCGGGGTCGAGCACATCCTGTTCGGCCTCGACCATCTGCTGTTCGTAACCGGGCTGGTGCTGATCGTCCGCCGCGTGGGCCGGTTAGTAAAGACGATCACCGCCTTCACCGTCGCGCACAGCCTGACCCTGGCGCTGGCGACCTTGGGCTTCGTGCATATTCCGCCCGCGCCGGTCGAGGCCACCATCGCGCTCTCGATCCTGTTCCTGGCAAGAGAACTGGTGCGGCTCAGGCAGGGCGGGGTCGGGCTTACTGCGCGCCAGCCGTGGGTTGTCGCGTTCGCCTTCGGCTTGCTTCACGGTTTCGGATTCGCCGGCGCGCTGTCGCAGGTCGGGTTGCCCGAGCACGATATTCCGCTGGCGCTGCTGCTGTTCAACCTGGGTGTCGAGGCCGGTCAGCTGCTGTTCGTCGGCGCCCTGCTGGCGGTGCGCGAGACGCTGAGGCAGGTGCGCCGGACGGCGGCGCCGATCGTGGCCAATGCTCCGGCCTATGGGATCGGCGCCGCCGCCGGCTTCTGGCTCATCGCGCGGCTCGCGGTCATCCTGTGATGACCGGGAGGGCTCACGATCTCCAGCCAGATCAGTGGCTCTTGGCGGTGCCCGGTTCGGCCATGCCGCGGTGTATTTCCGCCAGCGTGTCGTCCGGCGCGATGTGGCTGATGGCGGCCCTGAGCTTGTTGTCCCAGCCGCTGACGACCGAGCCCACGCCCTTCATCATCGCGTCATAGCCGTCCTGCGCCACTTTGGCTGGGTCCGCCTTTTTCTGGGTACCGACCTTGGTGTCCATCATGTCGGCGCGTTCGAAGAACTCGGTCTCGGTTGCACCCGGCATCAGGCAGGTGACGCCGACGCCGGAGCCCTTGAGCTCGTGCCTGAGCGCGAAGGAGAACGAATCGAGGAAGGCCTTGGTGCCGTTATAGACCGCCTGGAACGTGCCCGGCATCAGGCCGGCAATTGACCCGGTGATCAGGACCTTGCCTTGGCCGCGGGCCTTCATGTCGCGCGCGACCTTCTGGATCAGATAGATCGTGCCAGTGATGTTCGTGTCGACGACGCGTTTCCAGTCGGCCACCGCCTGTTCCAGAAAGCTCCCGCCCAAGCCGCGGCCGGCGTTGGCGAACAGCGCATCGACCGGCCGGCCGTGCGCGGCGGCGTAAAGCTTGTCCACACCCTCCAAGGTCGCCAGATCCGCCTCGACCGTCTCGACCGAAACTCCGGCTGCCCGAAGGTCGGTGGCGGCGTCGCCCAGCGGCTCGTCGGCTGCGATCAAGAGGTCGAAGCCGTTCTGGGCCGCAATCTTGGCCAGATGATAGCCGATACCAGTCGATGCACCGGTCACAATGGCGAACGGCCGGCCGGATGCGGGGTGGGTTGCGGTTGCCATGGTTTCTTCCTCCGACAAGCGAATCAGTGGGGTTTCAGGACGACCTTGGTCACTTCGTTCTGCTGTTCCTTGAACATCTTGTAGCCCTTGGGCGCTTCGCTGAGCGGCAGCCGATGGCTGATCAGGAAGGTGGTATCCAGCTTGCCTTCCCCGATCATGTCGAGGAGTTCCGGCATGTATTTCTGGACATGGGTCTGGCCGCTTTTCACGGTCAGCCCCTTCTCCATCAGTGCGCCGATCGGGAACTTGTCGGCCATGCCGCCATAGACGCCCGGGATCGAGACCCGGCCGCCCTTGCGGCACGCCACGATCACCTGCCGAAGCGCATGCGGCCGGTCGGTGGCGAGGCCGACCTTCGCCTTCACCTCGTCATAGATGTTGTCGATCGCAAAGCCGTGGCTTTCCATGCCGACAGCATCGATGCAGGCGTCCGGGCCGATGCCGCCGGTCATCTCGACCAGCGCCTCATGGACATTGGCTTCCTTGAAGCTGACGATCTCGGCGCCCAGCGACTTCGCGAGCTCGAGCCGATGGGGGTACTCGTCGATCGCGATCACCCGGTGTGCCCCCAGCACGAAGGCGCTCTGGATCGCGAACAGGCCGACCGGCCCGCAGCCCCAGACCGCAACGGTGTCGCCGGGCTCAAGGTCGCAATTGACGGCT
>CAZVYC010000018.1:0-36920 GCA_964631425.1 uncultured Rhodospirillales bacterium | reverse complement strand
CGGCGCTCTTGTAGGGCAGATCCTGGAGGTACTCGCCGAAAAGGCCGATATCCGCCAGGTTCCGCAGGTCCTTCCGGTTCTGTTGCTGCGGATCGCGGCTGATCTGCGCGGCCGCGCTGGCGAGCCGGTCGAAGAAATCCGATGAACCGATCCGTTTTGCGCGCTGCGCCTCGGCCAGCAAGGCCGCGACGCCGTCATGCAGGTCGCTCAGCTGCTGCCGCGTGAGCAGCACGCTGACCTCGAGGTCGCGCGTCGCAGGATGGACGAGATCGGCTTCCGAGACGAAAGCATGAACGATCTCCGGCGCGGCGGTCGCCTGTTGCCGTCCAAGAAAATCAAGCTGCAGCGCGTAGCCGATCGCCGCTGCCTTGCGCGTCGCGAGATCGGCCTCCTTGTCCGGCGCCGGCGGGGGCAGGCGCTGGCCCGCAGCCGTCGCGTGCACCACGTCGATCAGCTTGCTCGCGACCGTATCGATATCGTGCTGGAAGATCTCCGCATCGGCGTTCGCTACGGGGATGTAGAGATCGCCGCCCGTCGTGTTGTCGCTCTGCTTGGTCAGTATTCGATACTGCTTTTCCGCGCGCTCGTGGTCATGTGCCCGGGCGCCCGCTGGTGACAGCAGGTGGAACGCGAAGATCTTGATCTGCTTATCGGCAGCGAGCAGCCCGATCTCGCTCTCGTTCATGTGGGTCTGCCCGGCCGGATCCTCTTTGCGGATCGCGCCGGCATCGGTGACGAAAAGGATGATTCGCGCCCCGTAGCCATTCCAGTCGAGGTCGTTGATCGCCGTCTTGAGACCGGCGAGCGCATCCTCGTCGAAGGAATGGCTGGAGACATCCGTGGATTTCACGTCCTGCATGACTGTCAGGAGCTTGGCGGGATCGGTCCCGTCCTTAAGGTCGGCGAAGACCCTCGTCACATATTGAAGGCCAGGCGTGCGCTCGGTGCTGTTGCGGAAAGCCACCACGCCAAAGGTGACGTTCTTGAGCTCGCCGGCGGATTGCAGCCGATCGTAAAGGCGCTTGATCACCTGGCGCGTGCGATCGATGTAGGGCTGCATCGACTGGGTCGTGTCCAGGACGAAGGTGATCGCCGTCCGGTACTGTTTCGGATCGCCTAAGGGCTTGGGCTGGGCGGCGGGTTGGTTGCCGGGGTCGATCGACGCAACCTCCAGGACCTTTGAAGGCACGCCTCCGATCGAGATATCGGCCGCACCGAAGATAGGCAGGATATAAAACCGCTCCTGCGCCACCGCGGTGTCGGTCGGCTCGCGTGCGACCACGGGGAAGTCGGCCGGCCGGTCGGGCGATTTTTGATACCGGTCGAAGTCCGCCTGGAGCTTCTTGTAATCCTGGTCATGCGTTGGACTGGCCGCGAGTTTCGTGAGGCTGTCCTTGTCTCGGAAAAACAGGACCGGGTCTCGGCCGGCGCGCTCACCGAACATCAGCGTGAGCGATTGCTGCCACGGCGACGCATCCGCCGCCTTGATCCAGCCGTCGCTCGTTCCATGCGTGCCGCCGCCGATTTCGTACCATTGCGGCGCACCGGCCGGATCGGACTTGACGCCATACACATAGGCCACCGTGAAGGGCGTCACGGTTTCGCGCACCACCTTGGCGGCGTCATCCGGAGTCTCGAGCAGTCGCGCGCCCGGGTGGGTGATCACCCGCTGGAACAACGTCTTCTTGCCCGGCATGAGCATCGGCTGTCGTTCCGTCGGCTGGGCCGAGGCGGGCCCTGCCGCCAGTGGCGGCAGGATCGCGATCAGCAATGCTAGGAAAAGCCGATTGCGCCGAAAGCGGGTCATAGCGTTTCCGCGAGCTTCGCGGCCTCCTGGTTGCCGTTGGCCGCCTCATGCTTGGCCCAGGCGCGCAGCCCGTCGATCCGGGCGGTGGCATCGGCTTCACCCCCCGCCTGCGCCTGGCGGTAATATTTCGCCGCCTTCGCCCCATCTTTCCGGATCGTTCCCGCGTCCGCCTTGCTCGACGGGTCGTAGTAGCCGCCGAGCGCGAGCGCGGCGGCGGCATCGCCTTTTTCAGCCGCGTAGTCGTAGAGCAGGAAGGCCGCGTCGGCGCTTTGCGGCAGCTTGGACAGCTGCTTCGCAAGCGCCACGGCGGCCTGCGGCGTGAGATCGGGGTTCCTCAGGGCGGCTTGGGCCTGCTGCATCGGCGTCCCGCTGCCCGGCGTCGGCGCCGGCTCGTTCTTCAGGGGCTTCTCCTTGGTGCCGTCGCCGCTGCCGTTGCCGTTGCCGGCGGTCTGCTGGCCCTGATTTTTCACGACGCCGAAGTAAACGCCGGCGGCCGCGGCGACGACGAGAACGGCCGCGATCGCTGCATAGAGCCGCCATTTTCCCGGCTTGGGCGGAACGATCTCGGTCTGCTCCTTCCCGCCGGCGTCAGCTGGTTTAGGGCCCGGGGCGACGGCCGGTTTGGCGATGGGCGGCAACGGTTCGGAGGGGGGCGGCGGGGCCCCGGCGATAATGGGCGGCTCTGCCCGGGGTTCGGGCGGAGCCGCCCCGATTGCCACCCCGCCGCGGCCGCGGCGCAATCCGGTCCGGGCGGCGCCGAGGTCGAGCGGTTGCGGGATGTCGCGCCAGACGAGCGGCGCGACGATGGTCCGGGTCCTTGCGGCGTCGAAGACCGAGAGCCTGTAATTGCCGTTCTCCATGTGCCGGACCAATTCCGGCCCGACCAGCATGGCCAGACCTTGATCCGTCCGCTCGGTCGCCTGCGGCGTCCAGGCATGCTCCGCCGTCTGCCACCCGTCGGGTCCCAGATTCTCCAGCGCGCTGCCGGGACGGCGGATCAGGAATTGCGGCGCGAAGCCGTCCGGCAGTTCGTCCTCGACAACGATGCGCGCATAGCCCCGCCCAGCCTGGAGGTTCGGTTCAACGTGCGCGGATGCAGACATGGATGCCCTCGGGTAGAAGCAGAGTTAAATCAAAGCCTTGCGCTGTCGACGGATTGGATGATTTGGCCCAGCGCGGCATTCTCGGCGATGTTGAATCCGCCTTCGGCGCCGCTCTCGACGTTGTCGCCGACCAGCTGGATGAAGCACTTGATCCAGTCCAGGTAGAAGTCGCGGTCGAACGGAGTGGGCACGTCGCCGATCGGCGGGTAATCGACGATCTCGGGCCGGGGCGCGAACACGGTTCGGCTCTTGTCGCCGGCTTTGACGGAGGGCCGTACGGCGGGGCTGTCGGCGTTTCCGAAGCCGAGCCAGTCGACATAGCTATTGACCGTGAGCGCGGCTGGCACGGCCTGCCGCCACACCTGCTTGTCGCGGCCGCCGGCATGGAAGGCGCGGGCCGCGCGAACCTCCCCGCCGATCCGACGCCAGATGTCGAGACGCTCGGCCCCGCGCACGAGTTCCTGGGTCATCTGCAGGAACTCGGTCGAGGAGAAGCCTAGCATGCTGCACAGCTCGGGCGTCTCCGCGCGCTCAGTCACCTGGGCTATCCAGTATTGCTGGATCGCAAGTACGTACCGGTCGACGTCGTCGAGCGCGGGCGGCTTGCGGGCGTGGCCGTTCGCCTTGCCGTTGCCGTGCTTTTCGGCCTGGTTCTCGTCTTCCGCCTCCGGTTCGTCGGCAAGGCCGAGGCTGGCGAGCAGGTCGTCGTCGGCCACCGCCGACCCGATGCGCATCGCCGGGCGTGGCGCCGGCTCTTCTTCGCCGCCGGCGGTGGCGGGCGGCGTGACTTCCAAGGTGAAATAGATGTCGTAGAGGTCCTGGTCGTCGAGCTGCAGGAGGCTGAGCAAGAGTCCGAACAGCTGCGCGCTGGCGCAGCCGACGAGACGGCGGGCGATGCCTTCGGCCATCTTGATCTTCTTGCGCTTTTCTTCCGCAAGGTCCCCGGTGCGAAAGAAGCGCCGCAGGCGGCCCGTGACTTTGCGTGCCTCCTCGCGGGCCAGCGCCCGAATCTGGGTCCGCTTCAGCTCCGGGTTGCAGATCGGCGCTAGCCGCGCGGCGAGCCGGCGGACGCCGCCGTCGTTCATCTCCATCACGGCGTCCCAGGCCTCGCGCGGGTTGGCGAAGTGCTGCCGGACATCCTCGTTCGTGGTGAAATTGTCGCCGAGCGCGGTGACATAGTCGGCCATGTCGGGTCGGGCCCGAAGCTCGCGGCCGTCAGCATATTCGAACAACGCCCGCTGCTCGATATTGGGGTTGCGCAGGCAGAAGGTATTGTTGAACGGCTGGCCCGGCACCCATTCGCGTGGCCATGCGTGATATTTGCCGAAGAAGTCGAGCATCGATGAGAACAGCCGGGTCGACCAGCGGCTCGACAGCGTTTCCTGCCAGTCCGGCTTGCGCTCGAATTCCTTGTCGAACTGGGTCAGGATGAAGAACAGAGCAACCGGCTTCTGCGCCCGCTCCTCCGGCGTGGCCCCATGGGTCGAATCGATCCAGTTCTTCACGATCTCGGGAAGACCGCGCACCTCCTGGTTGCTCGGACCGATGCACAGCAGCATGGTCGTGAGCTCGAGGTTGGCCGAATAGCGCTCGAACAGGTACGAGACCTTGCCGCGCAGGAAGAAGTCTTTGAGACCCTCCGGCTTCTCGAGCTGTGCATCGATGTCGCGGATCTCCTCGCGTGATCGCGCACCCGGGAAGTCCAACAGGTCGGTATGATCGAAGAAGTCGTACGGCTTGCGCTCCATCACCACCACGATCTCGGCGGTAAGGCCGGTTACCGTGCTGCGCGGCAGGTCGACCGCCGCCCCCCGCCGTGTCACCACCCGGACCATGTCCGGATCATCGTGGCCGATCGGGCCCAGCAGCGCGACGTCGATGATGCTGCGCTTCTTTGGCACCAGCGCGTTGGTCCCGGCATAGGCCTCGGGCTCGAAGTCAAGTGACTTCAAGGTCTTGAGCAGCATCAGGAAGAGCTTGGTGAAGGCCTCGACCTCTCCCCAGATCAGCCCGAACAGCTTGGCGCGGCCCTCTGGCCTGAGCCGCGGGGCCAGCGTCGCGGCGCGCGCCCAATAGGTCTTGCGCAGAACGCCCAGGCGGCTGCTGTTGCTGAAATACTTCTCGAAATACTCCTGACAGTCATAGACGTCGTCTTCCGTCAGACCGTCGATGGGCGCGGGACCGGCGTCTTTTGCGAGCTGTTCCAGCTTGGCCGTGATGTCGCTGGCATCCGGGTCCATCAGGCTGTTCTGCTTGCAATCGGCGAAATACGAATTGCCGATGATCTTGACCACGTCGCTCTGGTTGAGGAGCCGGAGCTGCACCGGATACCCGCCGGGAAGCCCTGCGGGCCGGTCGATGGTGAAGCGCGTGACGAGGCCGGTCGATTCCCGGCCGCCTTCCGGATTGATGTCCTTGATGAAATCGATCAGCTCGCCGTCGAAATTGGCGATCAGGCGTTCCGTCCCGCTGCGCGCGAGGGCTGAGATCAGATAGGACTTGCCCGATTGGCTGGGTCCGAACACGCCCACGCACATCTTGCGCTGCGCCGCCGTTTCCAGGCGCCGGGCGGTATAGGCAATCCGCGCGAGATCCTTCGCGATCACGCCGGTCTCGCCCATCGCCGGATTGCCGTTGCGGCCGAGCCATTCGGCGCCTTTGCTGGCAGACTCCGCAATCACCGAGCAGCTTTCCGCGAGAGTCTGGTCTTCGGGTAAGATCGCCATCGCCAGCCTCCTATACGATCGTGAAGGTTCCGGTGTCGGTCCAATAGCCGTCGTCCGTCTTCATCGTCTGCAGACGCAGCTCGAGATCGCCGGGCGGCACGGGGAACCCCTCATTGTCCTCGATCGAACTGATCGTGAATTCGCCTTCGTCCACTTCGTCGGTCGCGTTCTTGCCGACCTCCTCGTTGGGCGGCTTCACGCGATAGGCCAACTCGACCTTGTAGGGCAGCCGGTTCCGCGCATTGCCGATCGCGACCTGGTCGCGGAAGCCAAGCCGGTAGAACGGTGTCGCCGTCCACCGTTCGGCCGGCAGCTGGCGGAATCCCACAAAGACCGGGGCGAAGAACTCGAGCAGGTGACTCTTTTCGACCTCGTCCTTCGCGTCGACGTCGAGATCGGCGAAGAACACCTTGCTCGCCCGGATCTGCCCGGAAAGCTCCAGTTCCCCAATGAAGCGCGCGGTGGAGCGCAGGCGAAGCTTGTCGGTCTGCAGCGCGAAGTTCTGCAGCTGACCCTCGGCCAGCGCACACAAGACCGCTCCCAGTGCCGCGGTCGTCTTGGGATCCTCGATCGTGCCTTGCGGCCCGCGGAAGGGATACCAGCCGCCAATCCGGAACCGGTGCATCGGCAGGATGCGATCGGGCGGTACCGGGACCTTGGCCAGCATCAGGCTGGAGATCGCCGGCAGCCGCGATGGGCGCCCCGACAGCAGGACGAGGTCGCAATCATAGAGGTAGATCACCTCGGCCAGATCGACCATGATCTGCCCGATGACGCGCTTGACCGTCTCGTCGAGCGCTGCCAGCCGGATATCGAAGGCGACATCGCTCAGGCGGAATCCCGGCGCCCCGGCTCGTGCCGCCGCCTGCTCGATATAATCGACGACCTTCTGCTGCGGCGGCTCAGCAAAGAACTCTTCGAAGCGGCGCACCGTCGCGAGCTCCAGATGGAGAGGATCCGCCTCCTCCATCATGGCGAGCATGCTGAGCGCGATCGGCCGGGCGATCTCGTTCGCGAACCGCCGGCGGAGAGCACGGGAGGCCTCCGGCTGCTCCCCGAAATTCTCGCCCAGGAGTTGCGTCAACAGTGACTTGGCGTCGTTGATCCCCGCCGCCTGGAGAGCCAGCTGGATCGGCCGCAGCACTTGCCGCTCGATGATCGCGGCCAGCATGTCGTCGCCCGCGATCTTGAATCCTTCGCGGAAATTCTGGAAGGGCCTGATCGCCGCCGTCGCGCCTGACCCCAGCGCCGCGTATGTGGTGATGATGAGGTCCGTCGTGCCGCCGCCAATGTCGATGCTGGCGATCCGCAAGGATTCCTGGTCACCCACACCCGACCGCTTCTTCCCCATGAGCTTGAAAAAATAACGGACGTCGCCTTGGAATTTCCTGGTGATCTCGTCATAGAGATAGACGAGCTGGGTCGCGCTGGCCTCGTCGAACTCGGCTCGTATGTCGGGGCTCAGGCGGTAATCGCTACGGCGCGCCTGCCGCCGCGGGTCATGCGCATCGCCGTAATAGTCGCCCCAACTCAGCGCCTGCCACGTCACGTAGACCGCCCAGCCGGCCCAGCGCCGGAAAATCTTGAGTTCCGCGAGCGGCAGCGCCGTCGGCATGGTGAGGATGATCCGCCGCAATCGCCGCGGAATATCGGACTGCGGCCGGTCGGCGCGGCGCGCCGGCGAGTTCATGTCGACGAGCGCCTGCGCAATGATCTCGCCGATCAAGAACATGATGAGCGAGCTGCGCGAAAAGCGGGCGTGAAAGGCCGGGTCCGGTGACTGCGCCTTATAGATGCGGTTCCCGCGGATCTGCGGGTCCTTGAGGCGTGCGACCGGCGTGCCGGCCTCGTTCAGGAACTGGACGAATAGCCCGGTGGTGACCGGCGGTTCACTGATTCTGCCATCCGCCGAAGCGCCATTGTAGCGCCACTCCTGCAGCCGGGTCCGCTCGTCCCAGAGATAGCGCTTGGGACTCGACATGCCCGTCGGCCCTTCGGCGCCCACCGCTCGGGTGGACAGCTTCTGCGCCTCGGGCCCGGTGCGGACGGCCGAGGGCCAGGAGAAGGCCTCGGTGCGTCGGCCGCTCCGTTTCGACAGTTGCGGTCGACCGAAATCGGCCCGGCAGAACTCGATCTGCGAACTGAAGGGCTCTCGATAGGTCTCCGTCGGGCGCGACAGGTTGCGCATCTCGAGCACATAGCTGTCGTTGAGATTGGTCGGCGCGTCGGGGAGCGATTCGATCATGATTCCGCAGGTGCGGGCATTGCCGATGTCGACGATCAGGTCGACATCCACCGGTGCCGAGCGAGCTGGATCGATGAGACGGAGCCTCGGAAGCGAAACCGCCTGCGCGATCAGATCGACAAACGCGATGTAGCGGGCGAGATGTTCGCAGGCGAACGGAAAGTCCTCCTCGCGCAGCGGCTTGCCCTTACGCGCTGCGAGCTTCATCTCGTAGAAGCATTGATAAATCCATTCGTCGACCCACGCCTCGTTCAGGAACCAGGCAAAATCCCGCTCGTGCGAAGCGAACAGGAACTCCTCCCCGCTCTCGATGTCGGATCTGGTCAGCGCGCCATATTCGCCGGCGACCGAGTCCTCGATTACCGTGTCGAATGCGATGGTGAGCCGGTGCGTGGGCGCGGCTTCATCGGCCGCCGGGACGGCGCTCACGAAGCCGCGGCACCAGTTGCTCGGACCATTCGCAAAGAGGGGCTCGCCCTCGGGCGTCTGTCCGGTCCTCCTGAAGCAGGGCAGCGGCACCCATTGGTCGACGAAGGGCTCCAGCGCGCGCGCCGCGTTGACGTCGTATTCACGCTCCATCGGCTTGCGGCTGGAGCGGTCGTAATAGACCGCGCTTTCGGCATCCAATCCCAGGCAGTGGAGATCGTACTTCATCTCCCCGCTCTCGGGGTCGATCCCGCGCTCCTCCTCTGCGAACGACCGTACGGACTTCGCGACCTGTCCCAGGCTGAACTCGAAATCGAGATACTGGATGCAGCCTCCCGGTATCAGGGTGGTCGTCTTGCGATAGGTGGGCATTCGTTGCATCGCGTTCACATCCAAGGCGGGTTGTCGCTATTCGTGCTCCAGTTGCGCGGACCATTTCGTCTTGTTGCCCGGCCGCATGCCCTGGCCGGCGCATCCGGTGGAGCCGTCGGGGAGAGCGCGGCAGATGGTCTTGGATGGCTCGTACATCGAACCGTCTGGACACACGGCGCCGCGGCCGAGATCGACGATCGAAAGAGTCTTGTTCGGATTGAGCTGCGCCTTGGCGGCGCCGCTGCAGGTCTGGCCGTTCTGGTCGACGACGGACAGCTGCCCCTGCCCATCCTCATTGAAGCAGTACCGGATATCGACCGGCTCATTCGTGCGAGTGTTTCGCAGACTCGTGATGTTGTGCCAGCAGCCCGCCAGGAAGCTGAGGTTGCGCTGGTTCGCATCCTTGGGAATCTCGAGCTTCTTCGGTTCCGGCTGTGGCGCCGGGATGGGCTCGGGCTGCGGCTGGGGAACCGGCTGCGGCTCGGGGGCAGGCTGCGGAACCGGCTGTGGCTCGGGGACAGGCTGCGGCTGGGGAACCGGCTGGGGCTGCGGTGTCGGGGTGATATTGCGCGGCGTGTTCTGCGCGATCACGCAATCGTTCCGGGCGCGATCCGCCTGGTTGGTGAGCGCGAGCAGAAGCCCCTGCAACTCACCCTGGCGCTGTTCGAGTGCTGCGAGCTCCGCTCCGCTGTCCGAACCGGCATGCCCAACCGTCGGCAGAAACGGGTGGTAAAGAAGGAACAGGATCAGCGGAATAAGCAGGCCGAGAGTAAAGGGCAGGAGCCAGCGAAAATAGAACGCGCGGCGAGGATCGGGACCCGGGAGGTCAGATAGCGCCGACATGACCACGTCCCCAGGTTGCGGCGCCCGCGGAAAAGGTAAGCCGATGGGGGCCTGTCCCTCGTCGCCGGCCCGGCATCACTGATCGAATGCCGTTCCCGTTGTGGGCGGCGGGCTGGGTTCGGCCGAAGACGGCCCTCTATCGGAAGACGGTCCGCCATCGCCGGCTTTGAGTCTGGCCAGCATCGTCCAGCCGATCTTGCCCGGGCTGACGCTTGCTCCCGGGCTGCCGCTGAAATGGCCGGCCAGATCCTGGGCAAGCTGAGCCGCCGTCTTGTTGGTCTCGCCGCCCAGCCCGGAAAAGCGCGCGTACTGATCCCCCTGATACCCGTTGTTCGAAGGCTTCAGGTAAGCACCCGCCATGTAATACTTACCCATGTAGATCGTATTCTCGCCCATCCAGGCCCCGCCCTGGTAATTCGGGTCGTTTCTCATGTAGGCCCAGTCACCGGGCACCATCATGCTGAAGGTCGGCCCGAGAAAAACGCGCACATTCTTGAAGACCGAAATGCCGTTCCATGCACCCGTCGATGTCGGGCTGTCGTCCGCGGCGTTGTCGAGAGGCGGGTTGGGAACGTTGAGGCCGATCTTCTGCAAACCCTCCGGGTGCTCAGCATCGAAGCGGCTTGGGCCGATCACCTTGTCGACGGCCTCGAAGAGGACGAGCTCGACGCCTCCGAGGCAGTCCAGCCTCGCGAAACTGCTTCGAAACGCCTGAATGGCCGCGTCGGCCGTTGCCCCAGGGGCGCTGTCCAGCACGAGGCCGGCAGGAGCGTTGAATCCGGCGGCAATATCCTGCTGGGAAAGCTGCTGCGCCTGCCACAGGCTGTTCAAGATTCCGGGTTTGCCCCCCGTGAATCCGCATTGCAGGTTCCCCGGAAAACTGGAGATGCTCCGCATGAAGCTGATGGCTTCGATGCGGATATCGATGTTCTCGTTCGCGCTGTCTACGCTTGTGAAGCGGAACGCGATCGGGTTGCCGGCCATGGCGTCGACGATCTGCCGCCGAAGGGGATCCTCGAGCTGCGCCTTGATCGCAGGCAGGTTATCGCCCGTGAAGGCCGGATCCGTCTGACGTAATTGGGGAACGGTCAGGAATTTGACGATGCAGCGGTAATCCTGGTCGCTGCCAGGATTGACTTTCCTGCCGCCGATCGTGAGTCCTGCCGTGGAGCCCGATTGGGGAAGCTGGACCGGAAGCGCTAGGGCCGGTCTGCCCGAGAGTCCGGCACGCCCGGAGTATGGAGCACCGACGCTGCTCCCCGAATTCGAGAGGCTCGCGAGCCTGACGGGCCCGTCAGCTTGGTCGTTCAGGCCGAGATTGAAGGAGCAGGGCGTCGGTGCCTTGGGGAGAGCGGGCCGCGCTGGCAATCTGCCGAAATCCGGGCCGCACGGCGTCTGGGTGCCGGTTCCATGATAGGGGCCATACATCGGCTGGCCGGGGGATTGCTGGCAATAGACATCGCGGCCCGGCGGGTAGGGAGGGGCGGCTTGTCCGCGGCCGCACCCGAAAGGATTAGCGCAAGGGCCGTCGTTCGGCTGGTGAGACTGGCTTCCGGTCGGGTAGCTCGGGTGAGCACAGCCATAGGGATTATTGCACTGACCGCGCGCGCCATCGGAGAGAAGGACCGGAAGAAAGGCTCCAATCAGCGCGAACGCCACCATTCTTCCAAGCCTGCCGGCCCGGCTTCGCGTTCGCGCAACCGCGTTTCTGTCAGCAAAACGGCGTGCCATGGCGCCCCCCAGGAGACGCATCTTAGGCGCGCCACTCCGAAAGCAAATTGCCCAGATGGGTTACCGAGGAGCACCGATCCAACCGGCCTCGCCGTCATGGGCCTTTCCAAAGGAAAACAGCCGCCAGTCAGCGTCGTCCCCCGACCTCATCGAGATGCTCCAGCAGATCGGCCGGCTCCTCATGCAATGGCGAGCGCATCCCCAACGTAAGCGTGACAATCGCCGGGATCGGAAACGGCGGGTGTATTCGTGCAGCGAGCTTCGTTTGCAGGAGCAGACGAAACCATAAGCATCGACGGTGTCTTGAAGCGACCAGCGGCTAATAACGCACAGCGTCATATGGAACGCAGATCGTCAGAACCTTAATATACGCGCGCAGGGAGGCCTTTCCAATAATAATAGACGAAATACAGAAAAACCCGTCAGTCGCCTCGCCTAAAGGCCATAAGCGCTTCGGCAACCGATAGTACTTTCCGGCGATATGGTTCAGCAACGCTTGCCGAATGGGAATGATAAAAGCCCAATGCCTTCGGCAGGTCACCGCGCGTTTGATTGAATTCCCGCCTGAGAATGGCCGACGCGATGACCGCGTTGGCGCAGCCATCGTCTCTCACGCGTTCGAGCGCCTGCGCGATCGAAACATGCCAGTATCGCGCGATTGCCGGGCCCCAGATCGTATTGACCTGGAACGGCCCCAGATCGCTCGTGCCGTTCGGGTTTGCGACAGCCTGCCCGACGCGGCCGCCTTCGGTCGCGAGAATGGCGTAGAGATAGGTCGGCGGAAGCTGGTAAGCTCCTGCCGCCGCGACTAGGCAGGCGGCCGTCAAAGGCGCCAGGACCACGGCTTTAGTCCCCGTTCAGAACGCACTCATAAAAGAACGCGTTTTTGGTGGAGCCTACATTCACGTCGTAAAAGACGAGATGATAGCCGCTGGCAGAGAAAAATGTCGAGCATCACCGCCATTCGGCCCGGCATTTTGGTACAAAATGCCGACGCTGGTATTGGCCGCATAATTTGCCGAATTCGCGGTTCCGTTGAAGACCGCATTGGATCCGCCCGAACGGGCGTCGTAAGTATTTGAAGGACGGCCGTGTCGTTGAAGAGACCGCCAACACCATAGACGTATCCGTTCGAGAAGATATTTCCGGTGGCGCTGATGCTGCCGACGTTCAAATTCCCGACATCAGTGAGACACGCTGGATCAGCGAGGACCGGGGTAATCAGCGGCAGCTCAACAGCCCATTTCGGAGAAAATTTCCGTGACAAAATGTGCCAAACGAAGTCGGAAATAGCGGTAAATTATTGGAATCCCAGGTAGTTCAGCTTACAACAATCTCAAAGAGATAGCATCGCTGCTGTCATGCAGACCTGATCCCGCACCGTCGAGATACCACATTGGTGCATCGGTATCCCCTTTAATTCGGAAAACCTCTGTTTTATATATTTGGACGATCGCCCCCGGGAGCGCAGAATGCAGGAAACGGGTATTCCTCCGCGTCGGCCGCGCGGCCGACCGCAAGTGCGTCCGGACGACGAGACACTGCGCCTCATCATCGACGCGGCTCGCGATGAATTTCTCACGCGCAGCTTCGGCGAAGTCAGCATGGCTTCGGTCGCCCAGCGCGCCGGTGTCTCCACCAAGACGATGTATCGGCTGGTGCCGACCAAGGCCGAGCTTTTCCGCGAGGTTGTCTCGGCGAGAATCGGGCGGTTCATTCTCGAGCTCGATATGGAGGCGCTCGACGCACTCGAACCTGCCGAGGCGCTGACCCGGATTCTGACGGTCTCCGCCAACCTGACGCTGAGCGCTGAAGCCACTGCCATGTATCGGCTCGCTCTGACCGAAAGCGACCGCTTCCCGGAACTGGCGGCCTTATTCTTCGAAAATGCCATCGGGCCGGCCGGCCAGGCACTGGAAACATGGCTAGGCAAGCAGCGCGTGCTCGGCATCCTCGAACTCGACGATCCCGCTTCGGTATCCGGGATGTTGCGCGGCATGATGATGATGGAGCCCCAACGCGCGGCGCTTCTCGGTCAACGTCCGCTGCCGGACGCCGCGGAAATCGCCGCCCGCGCTCACAGCTGCGCGAAACTCTTTCTGGACGGCTGCCGGGCCGGCAGCCGTCCAGTTGAGCGTTAGGTCCAAGCCGTCGCCGCCAGACAAGCGCCCGTCAGTGGGCACCCGCGCCCGCGGCGGGTTCGACTTTCCGGCCGAAGAGTACGGCGATTGCCGCCAAGGTCAACATCACGCCGATCGCGCCGAAGGCATCGCTGAAGCCCATGATCAACGCCTGTCTCTGCACGATGCGGCCGATTGCAACGATCGCCTCGTGCTGCGCGGCGGCGAAGTCAGTCAGGCCATGCGACAGGAGATAGCTGGTCAGGCCGCCGATCCGATCGCGGACTTCCTGGCGGTTCAGGTTCACCGCCTGGCCGATGATGTTTGAGTGGTACTGCTCGCGCTTCGTGATGATCGTCTGCAGCGTGGCGGTGCCGATCGCGCCGCCGAGATTGCGCAGCATGTTGGACAGGCCTGAGGCAGCGCCTGCGTCCTTCGGGGCGATACCGCCTGTGGTGATGGCGGAAAGCGGCGTGATCATGAAGGCTTGGCCGATGGCGCGGACGATGTTGGGGATGAGGAACTGATCGCCCGAATCGTCCAGCGACAGGGTCGTATTCATGAAGCAGCTGAGGGCAAACAGAGCGATGCCGATCGCGGCGACGTAACGCACGTCATAGCGCTTCATCAGTATCGGGACCAAGGGGATCAAAACGAGCTGCGGCAGACCGGTCCAGGCCAGCACGTTGCCGATCTGCTCGGCATTGTAGCGCTGCACCTGGCCGAGATATTGCGGCAGTATGTAAACCGAGCCGAACAAGGCGAAGCCGACCAAGACCTGGCCGACCACGCCGGCGGTGAAATTGCGCTGGGTGAACAGGCGCAGACGCATCACCGGATTCTTGACAGTCAACTCGATGGCGACGAAGGCCACGAGAAACACCACCGCCACAACGGAAAGGTCGACGATGAACGGGGAGCCGAACCAGTCGTCCTTGTTGCCCTCCTCCAGGACCGTCTGCAGCGAGGCGAGGCCGACAGCCATGGTGATGATGCCGAGCCAGTCGCCTTCCTTCAGGAGTCGGAGCTGCATCGGCTGGCTTTCCAGGGTGAGGAACAGGGCGGCGATCATCACGAGGCTGGGCACCGCATTGACATAGAAGATTGTCTGCCAGCCATAATTCTCGGTGAGGTAGCCGCCGATGGTCGGGCCGATCGCCGGCGCGAAGGTCACCGAGACGGCGAACATGGCGAGGCCGGTCGGCTGCTGTGCCTTGGGCAGTTTGGTTAAAACCAGCGTGAGCGCCATGGGGAGGAGGGTGCCGCCTGCGAAACCCTGAAGGCCGCGCACCAAGATCATGGAGCCGAGATCGTGGGTGAAGGAACACCCGATCGAGAACAGGGCGAACAGGATCGTGTTCGCGAGCAGGTAGCGTTTGAACGAGAAGACGCGGCTCATATAGTCGGTCAGCGGGATAACGATGATCTCGCCGATCAGATAGGAGGTCGAAATCCAGGCGCCGTTGTCGATTCCGGTGCCGATGCCGCCCTCGATATCGAGCAGCGACGCGTTGGTGATCTGGATATTGAGGATCGACATGAAGGCGCCGATCATGCTCGCCATGACGGCGATCCAGGCCTTGAGATCCGCTTTGAGCGCGGGTTGAACAGACGTTGACATGATCGTCACTCCGTTAGGGTTCCGCTGAGGGTCTCAACCCGCAGTGGCCGGCGACGAACTCGCCGTCATGGTTCGAGGCTGGGGCTTGGTCATGATGGTCGGGTCGACCGACATGCCGGGGCGCAGCTCGCCGTGCAGCGGACTGTCGGGGTCGAGGATGATCTTCACCGGAATGCGCTGCACGATTTTGGTGAAGTTGCCGGTCGCATTGTCGGGGGGCAGCAGGGCGAATTCCTGGCCGCTGGCCGGGGCGAGGCTGTCGACATGGCCGCGAACCTTGACGCCCGGGAACGTGTCGACCTCAATCTCGACCGGCTGGCCGGCGCGGACATGCGTCAGCTGGGTCTCCTTGAAATTCGCGACGAGATAGGCGGCCTGCAGCGGGACGATCGTCATCAGCTGGGTGCCGGACTGGACATACTGGCCGACGCGCAGGGTGCGGTTGCCGACTACTCCGTCCACCGCGGCGACGACCGTGGTGTAGGAGAGGTTCAACTCCGCCTGGCGCTGATTGGCCTCGTCCCGTCCCAGGGCTGCTTCGGCCTGTGCCAGCTCGGCCTTGATCTGATCAACCTGCTTGATGGCTGTGGCCAGCGACGCGTTATCGCGCGCGATGGTCGCCCGCAGGGCGGCGACGCGCGAGGAAGCCTGCTGGGCGTTCTGCTGGCTGCCATAGCCCTCCGCCGCCAGTATGGCGTAGCGCCTGTCGTCCTGGCTGGCGAACGTCTGGTTGGCGAAATCGACCGCCACCGCTGCCCGCGCCGCCTCGATGATCGACTGCTGGGTCTCTAACGCGGCTTTGCTGTGATCCACGTTGGCCTGAGAAGCCGCAACATTGGCGCGGGCCTGGTCGAGGGCGGCCTTGAAGTCCCGATCGTCGATGTGCGCCAGGATCTGCCCCGCCTTGACATGCTGATTATCGTCCACCTGGACGGCGTCGAGATAGCCGGAGACCTTCGGGGCGACCGTCGTGTTGTCGGCCTGGACGTAAGCGTCGTCGGTCGAAACCTCGAAGCGGCCGACGGTCCAGTAATCCCAACCGGCCCAGCCGAGGCCCGAGAGGATGAGCAGGCTCGCGCCGATCAGCAGCCCCCGCCTACGCTTCGGCTTGGGCGGACTCGCCGTGGCAGCGGTCACCTCGGTAAGCAAGTCGGTCTGGTCTGGTATCGCTATCTTGGTCTGTGTGGACATTTTGCTCACTCCTTGAGAGGCCATGTGGCCTCGGTTTAGACAAATAGGAAAACTAGTATTTTCCTAAATAGGCAAGGAGCAGGGAGCTGTCAATAAGTTTTGGAAAACGACGATATTCCGAATTTGCAGAGGTGCCTGTCGGCCGCCGCATCGACCGGAGCGGCGATTGTAAGCCCGCTCGCGGCCGACGAAGATCCTCTCGACCGCCGTGTTTCACCTGGTCGTAGATGCCGCGCGTGCAGGCGCCTTTGAAGAAGGCAAACGCCCGGTCATGGGCGGGATGAATAGCCGACCAAACACTTGATCGCCCAAATGAGAGCTTGGCACAATTTGGCATGCACCTTATGAAAAGCAACGGACAGCGAAAGAGCTTACTTTGACGTTCCGAGCTTACGACGAGGGTTCGATTGCCTTCACCCGCTTTGATAGTGTCAGTGAGTTAGATGTCTGTGCGTCGCTAAGCCGCGTTTTTTGGCACAACTCGGCACGCTCCAAGAGAAATCAAGCGGTGACCTCGTGAGTCGAGCAATGCCATTCGCGACACTGAGCGATGAATGCGCACCTGCGGCAGTGGGCGCGCCCATCGCTGCTGTTGATCAGATCCGTGCCTGCCTCGGTATTGATCGCGACGCGCTGCGCGATCTGCTTGGCGACCTCTATCGGCATAAGGCGATGGTCTATTGGTCCGACCTGGTTCTGTCTTTTACCGTTGGCTATGGCGCTTTCGCCCTGTTCCCGGTGGGGGATCCTGTTTCGGTCATGGGCGTCGCGCTTTATTGCCTGGCGGTCCTCGCCTGCTATCGGGCAATCATCTTCACGCATGAGCTGGCGCATATGCCCTCCGGCAGATTTCCAGCGTTTCGCCTGGCGTGGGACGTGCTGTGCGGAATGCCCATGCTCGTCCCTGCGTATTTCTATGACGAGCACAGGGTGCATCACGGCAAACGCACATATGGTACCAGCCGCGACGGCGAGTATCTCGCCTATGCGCGGTTGCCGCTGTACCGTGCGCTGTTGCTCCTCGCCGTGTCCCCTCTGGTTCCCCCGGCGCTGGTCTTTCGCTTCTTGATACTGACGCCGCTCATGCTTGTTTTACCCAAGCTGCGGCGCTTCGTTCTGACTCACGCCTCGTCGCTGGTAATCGATTTCGAGTATCGCCGGCCGATCGAGGACGCGGCCATGCCGAAACGCTGGATTTTCCAGGAGGCCGCGTGTTTCGGCTGGTGTGTGGTCATCGCCATTGGCGTGATCGTTGGCTTCATCGGCGTTTCACGCCTGATCGAGGCCGAGGCCATCCTGACCGGGGTTTTCGCGCTCAACGCGGTGCGCACGCTCGTGGCGCACAAATATGCGGGCGAGCGTCAGCCGATGGGCCTCGACCAACAGGTGCTCGACTCGAACGATTTTCCTGGTCTCCTCGGGGAATTATGGGCGCCGGTCGGCCTCAGGTTCCACGCGGTGCACCACCTCCTGCCCAGCCTTCCCTACCATGCGCTGGGAACCGCCCATCGTCGGCTGATCGCCGCGGTTCCGCCGGACAGCCCTTTCCAGGCATGTCAGAACCGCTCCTTGATCTCGGGGATTCGGGCTGCGATTGTCTCGCGGCGACGGGTTTCCTGACCGGCCCACATTGCGCGGGTCTGCCGCCGCACGGAGATGCCTTTGCCCGACACGATCACGAAGACAGCAGCGCGATCCGTGGTGACGGTCGTTCCGGTCGAAGGCCGCGCCCTGTGGCGCGCGTTTCATCGAGTTCCTTACAGCATCTACAAGGATGATCCGAA
Source organism: uncultured Rhodospirillales bacterium (assembly GCA_964631425.1). GTDB lineage: Bacteria > Pseudomonadota > Alphaproteobacteria > BOG-932 > Roseiterribacteraceae > BOG-932. The sequence goes on along the minus strand of CAZVYC010000018.1, from coordinate 18,951 downwards.
CTGGGTCGCGCCGATTCTTCTCGAACGGCAAATCCATTTCGACAAGTCGCACAATCCATTCTTTCAGCATGCAAAGGCGGCGTTCTGGCTGGCTTACCGGGATGGCGTTCCGGTCGGACGCATCACGGCCCAGATCGATGCGCTGCATCTCGCACGCTACAACGACGCCACCGGCCATTTTGGCTTCATTGAGGCGATCGACGACCCGGCCGTGTTCGAGGCGCTGCTCGGCGCGGCCGAGTCGTGGCTGCGATCGGAGGGTATGCGGCGCTCAGTCGGCCCGGTCAGCTTCTCGATGTGGGACGAGCCGGGGCTTCTGGTCGAGGGCTTCGACAAGCCTCCCTCCGTCATGATGGGCCACGCGCGGTCCTATTATCAGACGCACATCGCCGGGCAGGACTATACGCAAGTCCAGGATTTGCTGGCCTATGAGTATGAGAACGGTCTGCCGCTTCACCCGAAGATGGAACGGATCGTCGCCCGGTCGCAGGAAAAGCACCAGTTCGTGTTCCGCCCCATCCGCATGGACAGCAAGCACTTCAAGTCGGAAGTCGGGCTGTTGCTGGATATCCTGAACGATGCGTGGTCCGACAACTGGGGCTTCATCGCGATGACCCAGGCCGAGATCGACGACATGGCGTCGATCTTTAAAATTCTGCTTCGCCCCGAAGCGGTCGCCATTGCCGAGTATCAGGGTGAGGCAGCCGGCTTCTCTCTCACCCTTCCCAACATCAACGAGGCTATCAGGGATATCAATGGGCGCCTTCTGCCGTTCGGCATTGTCAAGCTGCTCTGGCGTCTGAAGGTTTCCGGCCTGCGCACCGGCCGCATGGCGATGATGGGTGTCCGACGAAAATGGCAGAACTCCCCAATCGGGGCGGTTCTTGCCCTTTCGATCATCCAGAATACCAGGATGGCTCATTTCGCCCGCGGCTTCACGCACGCGGAACTGTCCTGGGTCCTCGATACCAACGAGCGCATGAAGCACATGCTGACGCTCGTTGGCGGGACCGTCTACAAGCGCTATCGCATCTACGAAAAAGCGATTTCCTGAGCCTCAGATCGGCGCGGCTGCCAAGGTCACGGCCGGGTGCCGTTGAGGGGCCACTGGTTGCGATGCCTGGAAGCTCTCGAGCGCATCGACCGTACGGTCGATCTCGTCGAACGTGTGGCGCGCCGATATGAAAAAGCGAATGCGCGGCAGATGCTTCGGCACGCCGACCTGAACGATCGGCGGCGCATATATGCCCATCTCGAGCAGGAATTTCGAGCATTCCATCGTGCTCGACAGGTCGGGGAAGAGCACCGGAATGACACTGCGCCCGACAGCGCTGCCGGTCGCCAAGCCCGCTTCTTGCGCCTTGGCAAGAAAGCGCTCCGAGTTCACTTGCAGCTCGGTGGTTCGTTCGGGCTCGCTTACCAGCACGTCGAGGGCTGCACTCGCCGCCGCCGCGATCACAGGGGGTAAACCGACGCTATAGACAAACCCGGGCAGGGTGAAGCGCATCCAGTCCAGCACTGATCTTTGTGCGCAGACGAAGCCGCCGCAGGATGCAAAGGTCTTCGACAGGGTCCCGATGATGATGTCGATCCGTTGCGGATCCTCGCCAAAATGTTCGCTCAAGCCCCGGCCGGTCTGGCCGAGCCCCCCGATCGAATGGGCCTCGTCGACCAGAAGCCAGCAGCCGAACCTGTCCTTCAACGACAGGATTTCCGGCAGGTTGGGGATGTCCCCATCCATGCTGTAAAGACCCTCGACCACGATCAGGCACTTGCGATAGTTCAAGCGCCCGTTTTGCAGAAGCGACTGGAGGTGGTCCATGTCGTTGTGGCGGAATTCAATCGCCGTCGCCTTGGACCCGGCGATCCCGGACAGAATGCTGTTGTGGCTCAGTTCGTCGTAGAGGATGAGGTCGGATCTGCCCATGAGATGGGAGATCGTCGAAAGGTTCGTCAGATAGCCGCTAACCAGCGTGAGGCAGGCATCCGCACCGACAAACTTCGCCAGGGAATCCTCAAACTCTGCATGGACCAACCGCTCGCCGCCGACCAGGCGAGATCCCAAGGCGCCCACGCCGAGCGCGTCCAAGGCCAGATGAGCGGCCTTCTTGATCGCCGGATGATCGGCGACGCCGAGATAGTCATAGTTTGCAAAGCTGACGAGCTCTTTGCCCTCTTTTTTGGCCGCGGCCTGTAGCCCGTCCAGCGGCACGAACCAGGGATTCCCGCTTTCGAGAATCGCACTGCCCGCCAGGCGCAACCGTCGTCCCGCATAGGCCGCGAGCGAATGATCAGATTTCAATCGCTGTAACCCTCATCCTCATGATCCACCGTGCGAGGACGGTGAAAAGTTAGCCGTTCAACCGCGGAGCAATGGAAAGTACCCGCGCGCTTGAAGATACACCGAACGTGATCGCCTCTCGCGCGAATTCGACCGTGACGTTGAACGACCGCGATCAGTTGCAACATTTTTTTCCATAAACACACTTTTAGGTGTCTATGTCGAGACTCGTGACCGGAGGAGAGCTGGTCGCGTTGCCGCATCCGGTCGCCCTGCTCGGCTCTGCGCCGAAACACCGGCGCCGTTACGGCGGCGGTACAGACGGGGCTCGCTCGAACAGGAAGACAGTCTGCGCCAAACTCTCGAACCCCACAACAGACGGCCAAAAACCGGGCGCATAACTCGATTCATGCACCAGCCGGTAGGGCAGCTTGCCGCCGAACAGAGCATTGAAGTAATTGCGCGCGGCTGCGTCCCGGAAGACGGATTGTCGGGTCTTTTGGAATTCCCGGCCATCGTTAGGCTCCGCGATATCGGGCATCACATAGTCCTGAACCCAGAACCCGCTGACGACAATGAACCGAGGATTGCGCTCGGCGATTGCCTCGAAAGGCCGATCGAGCTCGGTGACCGACGGCAACGGATTGCGCAGCGTGAGCGGCTTTCGATCCAGGCGCGTCACGGTCGCATCGGTGGGGAATCGGGGCAGATAAACGTTGAGGCCATAGGCCTCGATCGTGTCGCCCGGGTTAACATTGGCGCCCATCCAGCGCTCCGCGTCGTATCGCGGATCACCGATGAAGGCCGCGTCGATGGCGGCACAGTGATAAAACGCCAGGACGGCGACCGCCGCGGCGAGTCCGCGGCCGGCGTACTTGATCAACGGTTGCGACGCAAAGGCGATTCGCTCCACCGCGACGCCGACATAGACGGCGACGAGAATCGATTGAGGCAGAAGAAAGCGATTTTCCGCGCGCAACGCCACCAAATTGAAGGCGATCGTGAACGACACGATCGCCAGCAGGGGGATCAGGCCGGCGACCATCATTGAGCTGTTGTCGCGCGTCCGAAGAACGTGGACGGCCACTCCAAATGCGCCCAGCCAACCCGCGGCGAGCGGATAGCTCCGTGGGAAATACGCCCACATGTCCTGCACGAGACGGATACGGCCGGACCAGTCGTCCTGGTACTGGGCATAATCCTGGCTGGCCGGCCCGACCAGGAACGCAATCCGCTTTGCGAAGCCGGAGGGGTTGATGATCGCGCCGTCGACCATCAGCAGCGCAAGTGCTGCGATCCCGGTTGCGAGCAGGAACGGGGGGATCAGCTTGCGCACGTTTTGCCGGGCCCAGGAGTCGAGCGCGAACCACAGTACGAACGCCCCCGGTACGCCGAACAGGAAGACGGCATAGGCCTGATCCTTGGTGGCGACCGCCGCGGCCGCGGCCAGTGCGGCCCAGCGCATGTGGCGCGGCTCATGCTCGGCGATCACGCGCATCCATCCCCAGAGCGACAGCGCCGACCAGAACAGATACGGGCCATCCAGGTTCGTGACCTGGCCGTAATAGATCAGCGTCGCGTTGAGCGTACATGCCGCAGCGGCGCACAGGCCGGCCCGCCGCCCGCCGACCATCTCGGTCATCTTCCCGACCAGGAAGATCGTTCCGACGGACATGATCACGCTGACAAGCCTCGCGACCAACGCAAAGAACGTCATGTAGGGAACGTGGATGAACTCCGCGATGACGCCGTGCGGCGTGAGCGCAGGCGCCCTGAGGAGGGCCAGCACCCATCCCGGCAGCGTCAGGAGCGCCAGCAGGATCATGTGGAGCGGCGGATAGGTGAAATAGGAGCCGCTCGCATAGGTTTGCGCGAGGCCGACCAGGAAATTGCGCGGTGCGACGCCGTCATCGTCCCAGCCATCCGAGGCGGGTAGTCCCCAGGTAAGGCCGGGCAACCGCAAAATGGTGGCGACGCAGAGAATCCAAAACAGCGGCGAGCGGCCCCAGCGCCCAGCCAGGTCGTGCAGACGAGCCAACCCGCTCACGATGGGGCGGCTCACGATGAGGCTTGGTTTATGCTGTGCGGCACTCGAAATTGCTCGACGAGCCAGGGCAGGCCGATGACGACCAAGTCCATGAGCTGGCTGAACGCGGTCGTGATAACCAGTACGGCCGCCACCCTTGGGGCCGACAAATCCATCCATCCTGCGGCTTCGAGCCCAAGCCCGACAAAGAGCAGATCCTTGTTCGGCACCAGCGGCAGGCGCGTGACGAGAAGCCGAAACCCGACGAACGCGACACAGGCGGCAACCGAGGGGAGAGCTCCGGAGAGCCACCAGATCGCGCAGTCAAGCAACAGCGCGACCAGGCTTCGGATCAGATGGATAGCGAATGTCGAGGCGATTTCGCTGCGGGTCAGGACAGTTACCCGCCGTCCCCCCACGATCAGGGCAACACACAGGATGAACGGTAGTGAACCGATCGCCCCGAATGTCCACAGATTGTCCGCCAGGAACGCCGGCAGCCCGAAGCTTCCCGTCGCGACAAGCGCCAGCAGCGTGACCCAGACCATGACCAAGCCTGCACCCGCCGAAAGGACATTCGAGTCCTTTACGGCATGCAGCAACAGTCCCTTCTTCAAATTCAGGTTCTTCTGAGCCCAGAGGAAGAAATAGGCCTCGCCTGAATATTCCAGCATGACCCCGTTGAGATACCGTTTGCGCAGCAGCACCGAGAAGGGAAGCATCCGTCCTACATTCAGCAGTCTGCGGTAGATGATCAGATCGGCGACAGGCTGAACGAAGAACGGCACGAACAACGCCACATAGAAGCTGAGCGTGCGCGGCCGTGCTTCCCAGACATCGGCCCACCCGATGTGCGTCAGGCCGCGCGCAAGAAATACGAGCAGGGCAAGGGGAACGACCCGGCGCAACACGCGCGCCGCAGGCTTTCCCCAGCGCGCGCTCAGTCTCGCGGCGCCGTGCTCGAATTTGCGCCAGATCGGAAGAAGCATGTGTGGGCAGCTTATCAGGCGGGCGGGGTTGCTGGGGCTGGTAAAGGTCTGGGGGTCACGATACGCCGCTGGTTCCCAAGACGGCAATGGTCACTCCGGAATGGGGCTATGCGACAGCTGCCTCAGCACCGTGCGAAGAAGGGCGCGCGGCAGCAGATTGGCGAGGCCCCGGACGACGGCGAACTGCCAGGGGACGACAATGCGCCGCTTGCCGCGTTCGATCTGCCTGGCAATGATTGCTGCCGCCTGATCGGCGCTGATGAGAAACGGCCGGGGGTCTTCAAGGCTGCGACTCATCGGCGTATCGACGAAGCCGGGCGAGACCAGTGTCACGCGCACGCCAAATCTTGCAAGCCGTAACCCTAGCGCCTCCGCGAAGAGCGCCAATCCTGCCTTCGTCCCGACATAGACGGGCGACATCGGCAGCGGAAACGACTCGGCGATCGACCCGATCAGCACGATGTGGCCATGCCGCCGTTCCGCCATCAGCCGCGCCAGCAAGTTCGCGCCGACGATCGGCGCCGTGAAGTTCACGCTCGCCATCAGTTCCGCTGCAGCGACATCCTGAGCCGCATCGCCATGCGGCAGGCTGCCGCCCAGCCCGGCATTGAAAATGGCGAGATCGAACGGAGAGCGCCGATCCGCTGCCTCGAGGCGGCCGACCAACTGGCTGAATTCGGTAAGGTCGAAGCATGCGGTCTCGACTGTCGCGCCCTGCGCGCGGCAGTGCTCGGCGGTCGTGCGCAAGCGCTCCTCGCTGCGGCCCCACAGCACGAGCGTACGCGCCGGCCCAGCGTAGGCAAGTGCTAGCGCCGCCCCGATGCCGCTGGAAGCCCCTGTAATCAATACGGTTTTGGGCGACACCGGCCCTGCTGCGTCAAAAGGCGACAACACGACCGCGTCTTCGAGAACTGGCAGGCGAGTTGACAAACGTCCTCCTACACGCATTTGTAAACACATAAAATTGGGACTACCTCGGAAGAGTGCGTTTACGTGCCGAGGCGGTCCCGTTAACGAGACAGGACCTGGATTAAGCGATGCGGCAGTCCGTCGAGCTGTGGTCGTGCAGCAATCAGCAGCGCCCGCTCCGCATCGCGGTTGTGGCGAGCTCCTATAATTATATCAAGGACGGCGTCGCCCTCACGTTGAACCGGCTGGTCGCATATCTGGAGCGGCATGGCGTCGAGGTCCTGGTGTTCGCGCCGGTCGCAAAGGTCCCCGCCTTCGACCACCATGGTACCGTCGTGGATATTCCCTCCATGCCGCTGCCCCGCCGGCCGGAATACCGACTGTCGTTTGGTTTGCACCACAAGGCGGTCAAGAGGTTGCGGGCGTTCGAGCCAGACATCATTCACATCGCGCTCGCGCCCGATCTGCTAAGCTACAGTGCGTGGAAGATCGCGCGGAAATGGCAGGTTCCGGTCGTTGCCTCCTATCACACCCGGTACGAGACCTATCTCAAGCACTACTGGTACGTGGCGGGCCTGACCGGCCTTGTGAAGGCTTACCTGAGCCGCTTATACGGCGCCTGCCGCGAGGTCTATGTTCCCACGCAATCCATGATCGACGCGCTGCTCGCCGACGGTCTGAGGAACAATCTTCGCCTGTGGCCGCGCGGCGTCGATCGATCGCTTTTCAACCCGAGCAAGCGATCAAATTCATGGCGCGCCAAGCATGGCATCGGGGAGAATGAACTCGTCATTGTCCAGGTTGCCCGAATTGTCCGGGAAAAGCAGCTCGATACGCTGATCGGCACGCTGCGGCTGATCGAGGCTCAAGGGATTGCTCATCGCACCGTGATCGTGGGGGATGGGCCGGACCGCGGATATCTGGAACGCGAATTGCCGCAGGCCGTGTTCACGGGGTTCCTCGAAGGGGAAGAGCTCACCCAGGCCTATGCGTCGTCCGACATCTTTCTGTTCCCGAGCGAGACGGAGAGCTTCGGCAATGTCACGCTGGAGGCGATGGCATCGGGACTGCCCTGTGTCTGCGCCGACGCGACGGGCAGTCGTTCGCTGGTCGATCATCGCCGCACCGGCTATCTGGCCAAGCCGGGCGATGCGGAGGACTTCGCGGGCTATGTCGCGGCGTTGGCCCGCGATCCCGAGCGACGGTGGCAAATGGGTCTCGCCGCGCGCGAACGCAGCCAGGAATTTTCCTGGGACGCGACGATGGCGCGGATGCTGGGATATTATCGCTCGATCGCCGGGCAAGCCCAAGCGTGAAGATCGTCGATGTGTCCGAGTTCTACTCGCCGACCAGCGGCGGCGTACGAACCTATGTCGATCAAAAATTCAAGGCCGCGGCGAGGCATCGGCATTCCCTGACCGTGATCGCACCAGGCACCGAGAACAAGGTTGAGACGCGTGAGGGCGGTAAGCTGGTGTGGGTCGAGGCGCCCCAGCTGCCGTTCGATCGCAACTACCGCATGTTCTGGCGCGCGGCCGACGTTTGGCGCATTCTCGATGCGGAAGAGCCGGATGTGGTTGAGGGGTCATCGCCCTGGCGAGGTGGGTGGATCGCGGCCGGGTGGCCGGGGGCGGCCGCGAAGATGCTGTTCATGCATGCCGATCCGGTCGCGGTCTATCCGCAGACGCTGCTGGGCGGCATCATCGCACCGCACACGATCGATCGCCTGTTCGGCTGGTTCTGGTCCTATCTGCGCCGGCTGAATGCCGCTTTCGACGGTTGCGTCGTCGCCGGATCCTGGCTGGCCACACGGTTCGCGGGCTATGGTCTGCGCAATCTCCAGGTCGTCCCATTCGGGGTGGAGACGGCGTCCTTCGGGCCGGGCCATCGCGATGCCGCCCTCCGCGCGGCAATGCTCGCGGCGTGCGGGCTCAGCCCCGATGCGGCCCTGCTCGTGAATGTCGGGCGCCATCATCCCGAGAAGCGCATCGGCCTTCTGATCGACGCGGTGAGCAAGGCCCAGCAATCCAGGCCGGTTGGTCTCTGTATCATCGGCGATGGCTTGAGCCACGCCCATGTGCGGGCCCGGGCAGCGCGCGCCTCGCATGTTCATGTTGCAGGCCGGGTGAATGATCGCCCGAAGCTTGCGCGGATGGTTGCGAGCGCCGATGCCCTTCTTCATGGATCGACGGCCGAGACCTATGGCTTTGTCGTCGCCGAGGCGCTATGCAGCGGCACACCTGTTGTCGTGCCGAATGCGGGCGGCGCGGGCGACCTGGCGGGGTCGGAGTATGCCGAGACCTATCAGGGGGGCGATGTGAATTCCGCCGCCGCCGCGATCCTGCGCGTGCTGGATCGGGATCGGGCGTCTCTCTCGCGCGCTGCCTTCGAGGCCGGGAAACGGCGTGTGGGTGATATCGACAGCCATTTCGAGAAGCTTTTCGCACTCTACGCGCAAACCGTTGAACGCAAGCACGCGGAACTGGCCAACCTGTCGATGGCCGGGGCATGGTCTCCCGCAGCCGTGTGATTTCGACGACAGGAATTTGCGTTAGGACTGCGTATCAACAGGCATTTAGATCAAAGGACGTCCATGCGCCGCGTGCTCGGGCGAATCACAGTCGCACTCGGCCTGATCCTCATGGTTCAGGTCGATGCCGGCGCGCGCGTGCTGACGAGCCAGGTGACGGAACTCGACCAGATTCCCCGCGAGCGGGCCGAGTATCCGGTGCCGAACGACCCGAATATGCTGTTTTACATCCAGCGCTCCGACGACGCGAATGCTGTGGTGTATGCCGCCAATGTCGAACCGACGGGCCGCATCGATCCGAACTCTCCGGTCAATGTCTATTGGCGAATGTACACGGCCGGCGGCCGCCGCAAGCCGCTCAACTTCATCGAACGCATGCTGGCCTACGGCGTCAAATCGGTTACGCGGAGCGGCCCCGGGGGCGCGGTGAGCTTCAAGGTGGCTGCGCTACCGGAGTGGCAGATCCACATCGCGCTGGATGACCAGGGAAGACCGGAAGCGTTGATGCAGTTCGGCAACCGCACGGCCAAGCTGGTTTATGTCTATCTTCAGGTCGACAATAGCGGCCTGACGCCGAGCATCACCTGGCTTGACCTTTTCGGAATCGACACACTGTCCGGCAAGCCCTTGCGCGACCACGTCATTCCGCACTGAGCAGGCGCAGGAAGCGCTCTACGCCAAGGCGATTTTGGGTGCGGATTCCACGGCGCTGCCGTTCGATGACCCGAAGGGTCGCAAGAACTCCGACAAGAAGGGCTGTCGGAATGAGCCAACCCGCCACGATGGGTGGCATGTAACCGTTCTGGCCCATCAGCAGGCAGGCCTTGGTGCCGGCATGTGCGAGGTAACCGGCAAACAGGATGCTGACCAGAGCGCGCGGCGGCGTTCTGTAGGGCAGCAGAAACAGCGCAAGCGATGCCGCCAGAAGAGCCATCGCGCCCGGCAGAAAGGCTTCGCCGTAAAGCACCTGAAGCCGAGTGCGATACAGGCCCGTGGATAACGGGCCGGTGTCGGACCGGGCGAGCGCCCGCAGCACGTTCAGGGGAAGATACTGCGGCTCCATTCCGAAGACGCTGAGCCAGAGGGGATCGAGCTGCAAGCGGATCGCTTTCTGGGCGAACGGAACCATCCTCTGGCCGCCCGCCTCGTCCGGCATCGATGCCGAGCCCACGGCGCCTTCTGTCGTGGGTTCACCCTCGGAAGTCCAAAAACGGCCGTCGCGCAGCTCCCAAAGGTCGGTGCCGGGCACCTGGTGCGCGACGGCTGCCTTGTCGACCTCGGCCAACTGGCCACGCTCGTCGAGCCTGTAGAACGTCAGGTCATGCAGGACGGGCGGCGGCCCGTATTCGATCCGCGTGTCGAGCAGGCCGCCGGGCGAGGCGATCCAGTGGCTATCCTCGATGCGACTTCGATCCAGCCGTTGGCCGTCACGCCCGAGGCGCTCCTGCATCTGCACCTGCATCGCAGCCGGACCGAGATAGGCGTCCAGCGTGAATTCGAGGGGGCCAAGGATGATGGCCAGCAGGATGACCGGCGTCAGGCATTTGAGGGGCGTGCGGCCGCTGTTCCAGACAAGCGTGCGCTCGCCGCTGCGGGTGTGCGCCACCTCGGTTGCAAGAACGCCCAGAAATGTCGCGAACGGAATCAGTGGTGCGATCAGGTTCGGCGCGCGTAGGGCCGAAAATCGCAGAACTCGCCAGACGGCATACCAGGCGCCGCGACCCTGGCCGTCATCGATGAGGTCGATCTGCGGCCACAGGTCGATTGTGAGCGCGACCGCGAGCAGTACCGCGGTTACTACGAACACATGCCGCAGATATCCAGTCAGCATGTACTGTGTGTGCTCGCCCGACGGGGAGAAGCGGATCGCGCGGAGCGCGATCCCGCCGGCGGGCAGGGCGGATGCGTCGTCGGTCATGCGCGGGACAATTGCGGGCGGACCAGCTCGCCCTGCTTGCGGACCGTCGCGACGAGCAGGATCGCCATGAATCCCGCCGTCAGGATCGCCGGCAGGGCCAACGCCCCGAATGGGCCCGAAGGCGCGATCGCCCTGATCAGCCATTCGCTGGCCACGTTCAGCGACATCAGCGCCATGCAGGCCAGCGGCAAGGCGACGTAATTGGTGGCGCGCGACGTCAGCGAGACGGATACAAGCGCGATCAGCGGCGCGAGCAGGCAGAGCAGGCTGCGCGCGAACCGCTCGCCCAGCAGCCGCATCTCTTCCTGAACCTTGGGCGCCGCCGCACCCCCTTTCGCGAAGAGCTGGTCGAAGATCGTCCACTCGGCGGCGTCGCTCCCGCGGCCCGCAAAGGGCAGCAGATCATCGAGCGTCATTTTCTGGACGACATCGGTTGCATAGACCGTGCCGGACTGCTGATCGGGACACTCCGTGCAGGAATTTGCGGCGGCAGCTGGCGCCGGGGTCGAGTCTGCCGCCGGCGCGGTGTCCAGGAACGTGTGCGATACGAAGCCGCCCAGTCTGAGCACGACGTTGCTCGACGGATCCGGCCCGTCGAGCCGTGCGCGGTCGGCGGTTACGACCCGAAACTTGCCTGGCTCGAGTGCGTCATACACGAAAAGCGTCTTGCTCCGAGCCCTGCTGACCGGGTCCTGACGCTTGGCCGACACGGCCGGGGCGAACGCAACCCGGTTCGGGAAGTCGTAGAACTTGCCGGTGCTGATGCCGCTCTTCAGCGCGTGAAGCTCGGCATCGAAGAGGATGACGCGCTGGGCATATCGGGACGCCGGGTCGAGGACGCTCGAGACGGTGAGCGAACTAAGCTGAGCGACAACGGCAATCGCCAGCGCCAAGGCGGTCAGTTGGTACGGTCCGATCCCAGCGGTGAAAAGCACGAGCAGCTCGCGATTCTCACGCATCCGGAGCGTCGTCCAATACACGGCCATGAGGATCGCGATAGCGAGCGCCAGGTCGAAGATCTGGGTGGTCGTGCAGGCAAAGATCAGCGATGTATCGAACAGATCGGCGTTGTTCTTCAGCACGTCGCGGAAAACCATGGGGAAGCGCTCGGCCAGGAAGATCGCTTCGATCAGGCCCATCACGGCCGCGATCTGGATTGCGACGCTGGTAAAGAAGCTTCGTGCATTCAGGTGCGCGAGCCCGTGAAACCTGGCGCGAATCCCGGCGGTTTCGATGCGACGCAGGATGTCGAACAGCGCTGGACGGGAGGCCGCGATCATATCCTGAACGCCTCGCCGAGATAGGCGCGGCGAACCTCTTGATCGGCGATGATGGACGCGGTGCTGCCATGCGCGAGCACGCGGCCGCTCTCGATGACATAGGCGCGGTCGACCAGATTGAGCAGCTCGCGCGCATTGTGGTCCGTGATCAGCACGCCGACGCCGCGGGCCGTCAGGTGGCGAATCAGCGTGATGATCTCTTCGACGTTATTGGGGTCGACGCCGGCAAATGGCTCGTCGAGGAAAGCGAAGCTCGGCCGGCAGGCAAGCGTGAGCGCGATTTCGCAGCGTCGCCGCTGGCCGCCCGACAGGGCGCCCACGCGGGTCCTGCGAACATGATCGAGATTGAAGTCCGAGAGCAGACGTTCGAGCGTCTGGTGCCGCGCGTCGGCGTCATCTTCCCGGGCCTCCAGGACCATCGCAATATTGTCCTGGATCGAAAGCGAGCGTGGGACGAAAGATTCCTGTGGCAGATAGCTGATTCCGCGCCGGGCTCGCTCATAGAACGGCATGTGCGTGACATCGACGCCGTCGAGCACGATTTTGCCCGCGTCCGGAGCGACCGTTCCGGTCAGCATCCGGAACGTTGTGGTCTTCCCCGCTCCGTTCGGGCCCAGCAGGCCGACGGTTTCGCCACGGTGCAGCGTCAAGGATACATCTGCAATGATCTGGCGTCCGCCGAGGGTTTTCACCAACTGGTGCGCGGTCAGCGCACCGCTTCGCTTGTCCATTCGAGAGTGCATCCCATCCGCGGTCGCGAGCGAACTCGCGCTTAGGTCCTATCCGCGTAATCCCTAGGTATAAGCCAAGGTACGCTTCAACTCAATCTATAGGGGCCGCGCCGGGAGAGCCCTGCGGCGGGAAGACGCCTTTGGCGGTCGGTCTGTCCTGGGGATTGACCAGGGGCAGCGTAATCGCTCAACTGCTGACCAACTTCGCCGCACCCGGGTCGTGTGCCCCGGCTCTTGGACCTTTTGATTCCGTGATTGATGTCGCCAACGGCCATGACTGAATGATGCTGGATGTCCTGGATGCCGGCGCGCGCCGGGCCGACGACTGTGAAGGAGGTCGCGATCCGACAGGGCCCCTGCGTGTTCTGTTCATCAACGATACGTCGCGAAACGGCGGTCCCGGCCGCACGATCCTCGATATCCTGAAGTTCCTCGATCCCGCCCGGATCCATCGCACCGTGCTGATTCCGCGCGAGGACATTGTAAGCCGCAGGCTGGCTGCGAGCGAAGCTGCCGAACTCATCTTTTTCGAACCCGACCTCATCGAAAACATCTACGAGCCTTTCTCGCGGCCGATCGAACGCAGGGACTTCGATGCACCGGGCCCGCTGAAGCTGTTGCGCGCCGTCGGAAATGTCGGTCGCGGCACGGCCGGCTTCGTTCGGCTGCTGCGCCGGGTCCGGAAAGAGCGATTCGACCTCGTCTTTTGCAACGGCACGTCCGCCAATTTCGTCGGCGGCGCCGTCGCAGCGGTTCTTGGTGTGCCGGTGATCTGGCATGTTTTCTATCCATCAGTGGGTCCGCTCGTGCGCGCGGTGCATCGAAAGCTGTCCGCCGGCAGGAATGTCCGCGCAATCATCTGCGTGTCGGCGGCAACATCCGGCCAGTTTGCGCATTGCCCGGACAAAGTTCGTATGATCCACGACGCGCTCGATATCGACGAGTTCGATGCGCGCGCCGCCGAACCGATGTTGCGCAGGGAGCTTGGTCTGGACAGTCGGACCGTGATATTCGGGAGCCATGGGCGCATACTGCCGCGGAAGGGTTTCATCGAGCTGATCCGCGCTGCGCGGATCGTTATCGACAGGCTCGGCCCCGCGGATCGCGCGCGATGCCGATTCATCGTTCTAGGCGACACGCCGCAGGATATGCGGCCGGATTATCTGGAGCAGTGCCGGTCTCTGGTGCGGCAGCTCGATCTGACCGATGAGGTCCAGTTCATCGGCTTCCGACCCGAAATCCAGCCCTATGTGGCCGATTTCGATGTGTCCATCGTTCCCAGTGTCTACGAGGACCCGCTGCCCCGCGCCGTCATGGAATCGATGGCGATGTCCAAGCCGGTGGTGGCCTTTGCGATGGGCGGCATCGGCGAGATGATCGAGGATGGCGTTCAAGGTCGCCTTGCCTGTGGCAGGCCTCCCGATATCGAGGCGCTGGCTGAGGCGTGCCTCGGCTATCTTGCCGACCCGGAACTCCGGCGCAGCCACGGGATGGCAGCGCGCAAGCGCGTCGAGCGGGACTTCGAAGCCAGGAAGCATGCGCGCCTGCTGCAGGACGAGATGGTCCGCGCCGTCGTCGCGGCCCGTCGATCGTAGCCGCCTCGTGGAATCGGCAAACCGGGTGCGCGATCCGGCCCGGGAACGCCCGAAGGTCGTTCACGTCGTCGTGGCAGGCGATATTGGCGGGGCGGAACGCTTCCTCGTCGATCTCGCGGGTCGGCCGGAGGAGAGTAGGGCTGACCACTCAGTCGCACTGATGACCCCGAACCCGAAGCTGCGCGAGATGATCTATGCGGCTGGACTCAAGGTCAGGGACAGAGGGCCTGTTCGCGAAGATCCGCTCGCGTATTTGTGGCGCGCGTTCGGGCCGACCGATGTCGCCTGGCTCTGCCAAGTCCTGGCCGACGAACGGGCGACCATCGTGCATGTTCATACCTACGCGTCGCACATACTGGGCGTCAGGGCGGCGATCAGGAGCCGGCTCCCGATTCTGCGCACCGAGCACGGCATCCATCATTATGTTGATCCGAGCTGCGCGGTGTTTCGGCGATGGGCGCTGCAAAAGACAGATCGAATCGCGGCCGTCAGCGACTATGTCAGGCGGTTTGTCGAAACCCGGGCGCCTTTCGCCGGGCCGAAGCTGCAGGTCGTCCGCAACGGGGTGGATGCGACCTACTTCCATCCAGACGAACCGCCCAGTGAGGGTCCGTTCACGTTTGCCATCGCCTGTCGGCTCGAGCCGTGGAAGCAGGTCGATCTGGCGATTCGCGCCGTCGCTCAGGTTCCGGACATAAGATTGCGGATTGCGGGAAGCGGCAGTGCCCACAAGAAGCTGCAGTCGCTTGCCCGTGAGCTTAGGGTCGAGGACCGTATCTCCTTCCTCGGATATCAACGTGATCCGCGGCCGGTCATTTCCGAGAGCCATGCCGCGATCAACAGCTCCCGCGACGAGCCGCTTGGGCTTTCGGTCCTCGAAGCGCTCGCCATGCAGCGTCCCGTTGTCGCTTTTGCCGGCGGCGGGATTCCCGAGATCGTCCAGGATGGGCGGACAGGTTGGCTCGTTCGCGAGACGTCCGTCGAAGCTCTCGCATCGCGCCTCTCCGAAGCGAGCGCGAGCCGCGAGCATGCCGCCGCCCTGGGAGCAAACGCCCGCGCGTTTGTCGACCAGGAATGCCGGGTCGAGGCGATGTGCCGAAACTATGCGCAAATCTATGAGGAACTTGGTAGCGCCGGATCAAGACGCCTGGAGCGTTAGGTAAGACTAGCCGTGGACCCGCCGTTCGACCTCGCGGAGGAAGTGGCGGATCACGGTCTCCTCATCCTGCAAGTGGAAGTGGGATTTGGCGCCCGACCCGATCACACGTCCAATCTGCTCATGGGTGAAGGCATCCTCACGCAGCGTGTCGCGTAGGCCAACGCTGCCGACGATCTGCGAGAAGAGCTGCCCTGCCGTCTGCGCGGGCGGATAATAGCCCGTCACCTCCCAGACCGTCCGGTCGCGCGCCAGCGGCCACACGTTGTAGGTGAAGTAGGTGCCGCGCAGCAGCCCGACATAGAAATTAGGGAAGATGTGGTAGAGGTCGAAGGCGCCGTGCCATTTCGGCCCCTTGCCGGCGGCGCCTTCTTCCACTGAGAACGCGTCGAATGTGCCGACGCCGTATTGCAGCGCGATCGCGGTCACCGGCGACGGGACGAAATTTTCAGGCGCCTGGCTCGATACCAGGCCGTGGGCTCCGACGCGCCGCAGCGCGGCATGCGCGAATCTTTTCCCCTTGTTAGCCGCCGATCGCGCAAGCGTGTTCTTGTGAAGGTAGGGCAGATGCCAGCCTTCCATCTGCGCTTCGATCAGCGTCTTCCAGTTCACTCGTTCGACAGCGCGATAACCGTAAGCCTTGGTCAGCATCGAGAAGGGATAGCCATCCACCAGCTCCGCGACCGGCGCCAGGTAGACCTGCAGCGTTTCGTCAGGCAGCTCCGCGAGATTGACGAAGACGAAGCCCTGCCACAGATCGCAATGGATCGGCGTCAGGCCGTTTTCGGCCGGATCGAGGCCGAAGAACCGGTCTTTGTCGGACACGTGCACCAGGGCGCCCGTCGTGTCGTACGACCAGCCATGGAATCGGCAGGTAAAGTGGCGGCACATCCCGCGCTCGTCCCAGACCACCGGATTGCCACGGTGCGAGCACATGTTGTGGAATGCCCGCACGACGCCGTCGGTCCCCCGTACTACCAGAACCGACGCATCGGCGATCTCGATGTTCCGGACGAAATACTGCCCCGGCGCTGCGACGTCCTCGACGCGACCGACATTGATCCAGCACCGCTTGAAGATCTTGTTGCGTTCGCTCTCGAAATACGCGTCCGAGACATACGGCTTGACCGGGATGGGGGTTCGCGGCAGGTCCGGATACTGGTCCATGAAAAGGCTGGTTTCGGCGGCCATCGAGTTGTCTCCAGTCGCCTCAGCGAGCCCAGGCGTCATGCGTCGGCACGAAACGCTCGAGCGGCATGAGATACGGAGGATTCACCATGTCGAACATCTCGACCGCCATCGCGGCCTCGACGACGCAGAGACAGAGATCGAGCAATCTCCGCTCGGGTTCAGGCAAGCCGTCGAGTTCAAAGCGGTTCAGATGTTCAAGCGCGGCCGGCAGCGCGATCAGCATGGCATCATAGAAGGCGCGCACCTCAGCCAGCGACGCGGCGCAAATCCTGGCATGCCGCTCCCGCTCCGTCGGCAAGGCCCAGTCGGCAAAGGGCTCGAGTGCAGCAAAGCGTTCGGGGAAGCCGCTGCTCATGGGCCGCTTACCCGATTGGGCGTGCTTGCCTGATAGGCGGGTTCCAGCTCTGTGGCGAAGCGGGCGCGAAGCTCGTCCATATTTTCAAGGACGGTCCATTCGGAGACCATGGCGACTGGTGATACCGGCGTGTAATTCGGCCAGTCCTCGCTCAGACGGCGCGCCGCCTCCTCATATGAGAAGATCGACGCCAGCCGGTCGGCTTCCTCCCGCGTCTCGAACGGCACATGACAGAGCATGTAATACGGGGCTTCCAAACCGCCTTCTTCGGGGCCGCGCACGGTCTGGATGATCATCTTCGAAACGTCGAGCTGGAGGAATTTCCGGGCCAGCCCGGCACCCAGCGGCAAATGTGTCTTGAAGTAATGCTCGAAATCAAATTTTCCGCCGGGCGCGGTCGGATACATGAAGGTGAGCACGTGCATCGGCTTCGTTCCCTTCTAGCATGGCTTGGCTCGCGCTTTCCGGCGTCCGGCTCGCGCGGTGGGATCAGGCGGTCGGCTCCGACAAACAGCGGGACAGGAACCGCGCGAATGTCAGCAAGCCATGCTCGTTCGCCTGCAGGCGCGACGGTGTGACCATGCCGCTGCGCGCGCCCTTCTGCACGCGTTCGACGATCCCTTTGTCCTCGATATTCACCTTGGGAATTTCGTGGAGGTAATAGAGGTTGGGATGGAGGGGGTCGGGTTTGGTGCCGCGCGGAATGTTGAAGGCGCCGCACACGCCCCATTCTATCAGCGTCCGGTCAACGCCGAGCGGCTGGGCGCGCATCCAGGTGAACTGGTCATAGGCGACCGTGAACAGATGGTTGGGGAAGACGCCGCCGACATAGACGACGCGCTTGTCGGCCTCCGTCAAGTCGGGATTGCTGAGCCCGATCGCTTCGTCGATCGGAAAGATCAGGCTTTCGTCGACGGCGAAGGCGTGAAACGCGAAATTCGCCCCCTCGCTGACCATACGCAACGTGTCCTGGGAGAAGAGCGGTCCGATCGTGCCGGCATGCGTCATCTCCAGATGGTAGGATTCGAGGAAATTCTCGGTCGCGATCTTCCAGTTCGCGTTCCAGATTTCCTGCCCTTTGTGGAGCGACTGCATCTTCTCGATGTGGTAATTGCGGAACAGCTTCTCCAGCGGCTTCAGGCTTTCGCTCAGAGACGGGGCGCCCTGGTCGATGTTCACATAGACGAAGCCGTTCCAGCGCTCGACCTTCGCCTGGCGCAACGCACAGTTGGATTTGTCGAAATCCTCCGGCATCCGCGGCGCGCCGATCAGCGTGCCGTCGGCATCATAGGTCCAGCCATGGTATGGGCAGGTGAACCGCTTGGCGTTGCCGGTGCCGCTTGTGACTGTCGAGAGGCGGTGGGAGCAGACATTCACCATCGCGCCGATCTCTCCGTTGGCGCGCAGATTGACGACGACCGGCACCACGCCGATGTCGGTGGTCAGGTAGTCGCCAGGGTTGACGAACTCGTCCACGCGGCCGACGCAGGCCCATTGATGCTTGAAGATCCGCTCATATTCGAGTTCGAGCAGTTCGTCCGACAAATAGACGCTGGGGGATACCGGCGACGCGCCGGCGTCCGCCTGGGCAGCCATCGTCGCTATCTTGGATACCAGGTCGGGCGCAGTCTGCTTGAACTCAAGGGACATGGTACCGGCTCCGTCACTGAAGAGGAACGTACGAAATCACAATCTAAATTACCGCACAGGTCAACGGGTATTTTATACGGCGTGTGGTGCGCCCAGGTCGCGGCGATGCCGGCTCGGCCTATCCGTCAGGGCGGAGCAAGCAGCAGATCCTCGCCCCGTTCGATCAGCCGATAGGTGGCGATTTCGCGGGAGCAGGGGGCGTCGATCGGTGCACCGGTGCGAATGTCGAACGAGCCGAAATGCAGCGGGCAGACGATCGCGCCGCCTTCGATAAACCCCGCGGAGAGCGAAGCCTCGCCATGCGAGCAGCGGTCATCGGTGGCGTGGAACGCGCCGCCCA
>CAZVYC010000017.1:6742-37309 GCA_964631425.1 uncultured Rhodospirillales bacterium | reverse complement strand
GGCTCGGTGGTGGCGTGGTCGCTCACCATAACCGACCTCGATCCGCTCCGCTTCGGCCTGCTCTTCGA
Source organism: uncultured Rhodospirillales bacterium (assembly GCA_964631425.1). Classification (GTDB taxonomy): domain Bacteria; phylum Pseudomonadota; class Alphaproteobacteria; order BOG-932; family Roseiterribacteraceae; genus BOG-932. The sequence goes on along the minus strand of CAZVYC010000017.1, from coordinate 37,241 downwards.
GCGCTTCCTCAATCCCGAGCGCGTCTCGATGCCGGACTTCGACGTCGATTTCTGCCAGGACCGGCGCGACGAGGTGATCAGCTACGTTCAGCAGCGTTATGGCCGGGACCGGGTGGCGCAGATCATCACGTTCGGAAAGCTGCAGGCCCGCGCGGTCTTGCGCGACGTCGGCCGCGTGCTGCAGATGCCCTATGGCCAGGTCGACAAGATCTGCAAGATGGTGCCGAACAATCCGGCCAACCCGGTCACCTTGGCCCAGGCGATCACCGGCGAGCCCATGCTGCAGGCAATGCGCGACAGCGACGAGAGCGTCGGCCGGCTGATGGACATCGCCCAAAAGCTCGAAGGCCTGTATCGCCATGCCTCGACTCATGCCGCCGGCGTGGTCATCTCAGACCGGCCGCTGACCGAGCTGATCCCGCTGGTGCGAGATCAGAAATCCGGCATGCTGGTGACCCAGTTCAACATGAAATATGTCGAGCTGGCCGGCCTCGTTAAGTTCGACTTCCTGGGATTGACCACGCTGACCGTGCTTCAGCGCGCGGTCGACCTGCTCGAGCAGCAGGCCATCAAGGTCGACCTCGTCAACCTGCCGCTAAACGACCAGGCGAGCTATGAGCTGATGTCGCGCGCCGACACGATCGGGGTCTTCCAGTTCGAAGGTTCGGGAATGCGAGACGCGCTCAAGCGGCTGAAGCCCGCCCGCATCGAGGACGTGACGGCGTTGGGCGCGCTTTATCGGCCTGGTCCGATGGACAATATCCCGCAATATATCAAGGTGAAAAATGGCGAGGAAAAGCCGGACTATCTGCATCCCTCATTGGAAAGCCTCCTGACTGAAACCTTCGGGATCATCATCTATCAGGAACAGGTGATGCAGATCGCCCAGGTCCTGTCCGGCTATACCTTGGGCGGCGCCGACCTGCTGCGCCGCGCCATGGGCAAGAAGATCAAGTCGGAGATGGCGGCTCAACGGGAATTGTTCATCACGGGCGCGGTCGCGCGCGGTGTCGATGCCGGTCAGGCGGGGCAGATATTCGACCTGGTCGACAAGTTCGCCGGCTATGGCTTCAACAAATCGCACGCCGCAGCCTATGCCTTGGTCACCTATCAGACCGCCTATGTCAAAGCCAATTACCCGGTCGAGTTCATCGCCGCGTCAATGGCCTATTCGATCACCAACACAGATAAGCTCAACATTTTCCGGCAGGAGATGGGGCGGATCGGCATCAAGCTGCTGCCACCCGACATCAATCGCTCGACCGAAACCTTCTCGGTCGAAAAACTGCCCGACGGAACCAAGGCGATCCGATATGCGCTGGCCGCCATACGCAACGTCGGGATGCCGGCGATGAAGGCGCTGGTCACCGAGCGCGAGCGGAATGGGCCATTCAAGGACGTCTTCGATCTGATGCGGCGCGCCGATCCGGGCGTGCTCAACAAGCGGCAGATCGAAAACCTGATCAATGCAGGCGCATTCGACAGCCTGGACCGCAACCGCGCAAGGCTGTTCGCCTCAACCGACCTGCTGCTGCGCTATGGCGCAACCGCGGCCGAAGAGGCGAGAAGCGGCCAGAACAGCCTGTTCGGCGCGGGCCCGGCAAGCCTGCCGGCTCCCCAGCTGGCGTCGGTGCCGCGCAATGATCCGATGGAGGAGCTCAGGCTCGAATTCGACGCGATCGGCTTCTACCTGTCGGCCCACCCCCTCGACCAGCATGCGAAAGCGCTTGGCCGGCTCGGCGTCATCACGCATCGGCAGATGCTGGAGCGGGCAGGGCGGGGCGGCGGGGGCGCCACCCGCTACAAGGTGCCGGGGATCGTCACCGCGCGGCAGGAACGCACCTCACAGAAGGGCAACCGCTACGCGTTCCTCAGCCTGTCGGACACGACCGGGAGCTATGAAGTGACGGTGTTCTCCGAGCTTTTGGCCGCGCACCGCGACCTGATGGTAGCGGGGCAGGCGCTGGTGCTCACCATCGATGTGCAAAAGACAGGCGACGAGATGCGGCTGACCTGCCAAGGCATCGAGGCGTTGGATAAGGCGGTGGAGAACGCGGCTGCGGGCTTGAGAATCATGCTGTCCGCCGCCGACGGGGTGCCGCAGTTGCGGGAGATCCTGATGCGCGACGGCAAGGGGCGCGGCCAGATCAACCTGGTGATCGCCGAGCCGTCGCGCGAGATCGAGCTCAAGCTGCCGGGCGCCTGGGCGATCACGGCAAAAAGCCGGGCAGCGATCAGGTCGCTGCCCGGCATTGTCGAGGTTCAGGAAATCTGACCGATCAGGATGACGGCGCGCCTGCCGCCGGAGCTGGAGCGGCGGACGGTGCCACCATTGCAGGCGGCGCGCCAGGGGCCGGCGCAATACGCACGACGGTCGGACCAATCGCGTTCAGCACTTCGCGCGCATCATAGGCGTTGGGGTTGCCCTGCGGCTTCGGCCCGCGATAACAGACGATATCGGCAACGGCATCGTAGGAGTTGATCGGCCGCGAATAATCGTAGCCTCCGCCCCAACCGGGGCCGCCCCAGCCGCCGCCCCAGCCTCGACGCCAGCCCCAGCCACCGCCCCAGCCCCAGGCGAGATCGTCGCCGTAATTCTCATAGGCGGTGTTCTTGTCCACGTCCTTGTTGGCAATGACAAAGTAATCGCTGCCGCTCTGGAGCGTCACCTCGGCCGCGCGGTAGAGCATATAGGTGTCGACTGTCTGACGGTTGGTCAGCGAATTGCCGCGAAACGAGATTCTAAAGCGGTTGTTTTCGATCTGCTGCGTGGCATAGCCGTCGTCATTGGGTCCGGCCGCCGGCTTGTAGGGCGTCGGTGTGGCGCAAGCCGCGACAACCGACAGCGCCAACGCCGCGGCGATGTTGCGAAAAGGGGACGTAGGCATCTCTTTTTCTCCCGGGGCGCGATATGGCGCCGTTTAAACGATAGATGGGGATTCAAACAAGGCAGGACTAGCAGGCACCTCCGCCCCAGCCATGATGGATCGCAACTTATAAGATGTACGAAAGCTGTATTTTATTCCTGCAGATGGTTGCTGTTTTTTAGGGATGCTCGTTGCCGGCAGAATCGGTTCCGTCGGGCGCCCGCGATGCATGGGCACCGGCTCTCCGATCGACCCACCGAAAAACTTCATCTTGGTCTCCCCCCTTTCGCCATCGGTGCGCGGCGCCGATTGTCATTTCCGGCGCGACGCTATATATCACCGCAGCCTGCGGCCTTTGGCGCGCGGGTAATTCACACGCGGGCTAGGCGGCACGGCCGGGCGAAAAGCTCCGGTCCCGCTCCGGTGTCCTGATGGACCAATCCCGCGGAGGCGACAACCGGAACGGAAGATACCATGACTCTGCCCAATTTCACGATGCGCCAGCTGCTTGAAGCCGGCGTCCATTTCGGCCACCACACGCGGCGCTGGAACCCGCAGATGAAGCCCTTCATCTTCGGCGTACGCAACAACATCCACATCATCGACCTCGAACAGACCGTGCCGATGCTGCATCAGGCCATGGAAGCGGTACGCGACGTCGCGGCCAATGGCGGCCGTGTGCTGTTCGTCGGCACCAAGCGGCAAGCACAGGAGAAAGTGGCTGCCGCCGCCCAGCGCTGCGGCCAGTACTATGTCAACCATCGCTGGCTCGGCGGCATGCTGACCAACTGGAAGACGATGTCGCTGTCGATCAAGCGTCTGCGCGAGCTCGACGAGCAGCTGGCCGACCAGTCGCGCCAGTCCGGCCTGACCAAGAAGGAGCTGCTGCAGCTGACGCGCGAGCGCGACAAGCTGGATCGCGCCTTGGGCGGCATCAAGGAGATGGGTGGGCTGCCCGACATCCTGTTCATCATCGACGTGCCGCGCGAGGAGATTGCGATCCAGGAGGCTAGCAAGCTGAAGATCCCGGTGGTCGCGATTTGCGACTCGAACGCCAATCCGCACGGCGTGACGTACCCGATTCCCGGCAACGATGATGCACTTCGGGCGATTGAGCTCTATTGCGACCTGATCGCTGGTTCGGTGCTGGACGGGCTGCAGGCCGAGCTTATGGCCGCCGGCGTCGATGTCGGCGAGAGTGAGGAAGGGCCGGAGGAAGAACTGCCCGAGTCGGTCGACCCGGAGATCATCCAGATGGGCGAGGGCGACGCGGCCCACCCATCGGCCGAATAAGAAACGGCCGAATAAGAAACGGTACGATACAAACGGAAGAGCACCATGGCTGAAATCACCGCTGCCCTCGTCAAGGAGCTTCGCGAGAAGACAGGTGCGGGCATGATGGACTGCAAGAACGCGCTCGGCGCGACTGAGGGCGACGTCGAAGCTGCGCTCGACTGGCTGCGCAAGAAGGGCTTGGCCGCGGCGGCCAAGAAGTCCGGGCGCGTCGCGGCCGAAGGCCTGGTCGCGGTCGCTTCGGGGGAGCGCGAGGGTGCGGTGGTCGAGGTCAACGCCGAGACCGATTTTGTCGCACGCAACGACCAGTTCCAGGAGTATGTGCAGACGGTCGCGAAGGCCGCGCTGACGTCATCGGCCGACATGGAAAGCCTGAAGCAGATGCCGCATCCGAGCGGTCGCTCGGTCGCGGAGGAGCTGACCCACCTGATCGCGACGATCGGCGAGAACATGACCTTGCGCCGGGCGGCCAAGCTCAGCGTCAGCCAGGGCGTGGTCGCGACCTACGTTCATAATCCGCTGGTGCCGGGGCTTGGGCGAATCGGCGTGCTGGTTGCGCTTGAATCGACAGGTGACCAGGACAAGCTGATGGCGCTCGGGCGCAAGCTCGCGATGCATGTCGCGGCGGCCAAGCCCGACGCGCTGACCATCGCCGAGGTCGACCCGGCGGCACTCGATCGTGAGCGGGCGATCCTCGTCGACCAGGCCAGGGCCTCGGGCAAGCCCGAGGCCATCATTGGCAAGATGGTCGAGGGGCGGCTGCGCAAGTACTACGAGGAGGTCGTGCTCCTGGAGCAGACTTTCGTCGTCGACGGCGAAACCAAGGTCGCCAAGGTGATCGAGGATGCAGGCAAGGATGTCGGTGCGCCGGTGATACTGTCCGGCTTCGTCCGGTTCGCGCTGGGTGAGGGCATCGAAAAGGGGCCCGCCGATGATTTCGCGACGGAAGTCGCGAAGATGGCCGGCTGAGCTCCAGTACCGGCACGATGGCATCCGCTCCTCCCTATCGCCGCGTCCTCCTCAAGATCTCGGGCGAGGCGCTCATGGGCGAGCTCGAATACGGGCTCGAGACCAAGACGGTGGAGCGGGTTGCCGCCGAGGTTCTGGCGGTCGTCCAACTGGGTATCCAGGTGTGTCTGGTGATCGGCGGTGGCAACATCTTTCGCGGCGTCTCGGGCGCCGCAAAAGGCATGGAGCGCGCGACGGCCGACTATATGGGCATGCTGGCGACCGTCATCAATTCGCTGGCGATGCAGAGCGCGCTCGAGCGGCTGGGGGTGCAGACCCGGGTCCAGTCGGCGATCCCGATGGCCACCGTGTGCGAGCCCTATATCCGGCGGCGCGCGATCCGCCACATGGAAAAGAGCCGGGTCGTCATTTTTGCGGCCGGCACCGGCAATCCGTTTTTCACCACCGATACCGCTGCGGCGCTGCGCGCCTCGGAGATGGGCTGCGACGCGCTGCTCAAGGGCACCAAGGTCGACGGCGTCTACAGCGCCGATCCGAAGAGGGTGCTGGACGCCGTCCGCTACGAGCGGCTCAGCTATCTCGAAGTGATCGCGCGCGACCTTCAGGTTATGGATACGGCAGCGATTGCTCTGGCGCGCGAAAACAAGATTCCTATTCTGGTCTTTTCGATCACGGAGCATGATGGCTTCGCGAATATCTTTCGCGGGAGCGGGCACTATACCGTCGTGTCCGAAGGCGATTGATCGATCCGTGACGCCGGTTCCGACGTAGAAGGAATTGAGGGAAGATCACCCATGACTGATTCGCGTCTTGCCGATTTTGCCCGCCGGATGGACGGCGCGCTCGATGCCTTGCGCAAGGAATTTGCGGGCCTGAGGACGGGGCGCGCCTCGGCCAATCTCCTCGACCAGGTCCATGTCGAGGCCTATGGCGGTACGGTGCCGCTGAACCAGGTCGGCACGGTCTCCGTACCCGAGCCGCGGCTGATCACGGTCCAGGTGTGGGACAAGGGTGTCGTCAAAGCGGTCGACAAGGCGATCCGTGAATCCGGCCTCGGACTCAACCCGCAGCAGGATGGCACGACGATCCGCGTGCCGATTCCGGAACTGAATCAGGAGCGCCGCGCCGAGCTGGCGAAGATCGCCGGCAAATATGCCGAGCAGGCGCGAGTGGCGATCCGGAACGTGCGGCGCGACGGCATGGAGATGCTGAAGCGCCTCGAAAAGGATGGCGAGATATCCGAAGATGAGCACAACAAGATCTCTGGTGATGTGCAGCGGCTGACCGATGACCACATCAAGAAAGTCGACGATGCCTTCCAAGCGAAAGAAAAGGAGATCAAGCAGGTCTGATGAGCGCCGCCGCTGAATTCGCGCCCGACCTCGGGCCACGGCATGTCTCCATTATCATGGATGGCAACGGTCGCTGGGCGCAGGCGCGAGGCTTGTTCCGTACCGCTGGCCATAAGAGCGGGATGGAGGCGGTGCGTCGTACCGTCGAGGCGGCGCGTGCGCTGGAGATCCCCTACCTGACCATCTTCGGCTTCTCCGCCGAGAACTGGGGCCGCCCGGTGGAAGAGGTGCAGGAGCTGATGCTGCTGCTGCGCGTCTACCTGCGCAGCGAGATTGCCGAACTGCACCGCAACGGCGTGAAGCTGCGCGTGATCGGCGAACGATCGCGGCTGGCGCCCGATATTGTGAGCATGATCGAGCACGGCGAGTCGCTGACCGCCGGTAACAGCGCGCTGAATTTCACCGTGGCGCTCAGCTATGGCGGGCGGCAGGACATGGTGCAGGCGCTGCGCCACCTGGCATCAGCCGCGGCCAAGGGGGAGATCGCGCCCGAGTCGATCGACCAGGATTCGATCTCACGACATCTGTGGACGGCGGAACTGCCCGATCCCGACCTGATTATCCGGACCTCGGGCGAGCAGAGGATCAGCAACTTCTTCCTCTGGCAGGCAGCCTATGCGGAGTTGGTGTTTGTCGATACCCTGTGGCCGGACTTTGCAAGAGCCGACCTGGAGCATGCCATCCGCGAATTTCGCCGGCGCGAGCGGCGCTATGGCGCCGTTGTCAGCAATCGCTGACCGCAGCAACCTGCAGAGCCGCATCCTGTCCGGGGCGGTGCTGGCCCCGTTGGTCATTCTGCTCGTCTATTTCGGCGGCATACCGTTTATGATCGGACTATTCGGCGCCGCGGCGATTGGGCTCCTCGAATGGATGCGACTCGTGACCGGCAAACTGCAGCCTTGGAGCGTGGTCGTGCTTGCCGCGGTGCCCATCGCTTACCTTCTATCGGGAGGGGCCGCCGCGATCGGAGTCATGGGGCTTGCCGCGCTCGCGGCCGACCTCGTTGTCCGGGCACAGCGCGGCAATTCGTTGCTCGCAGCCTTTGGAGTACCCTATCTGGGGCTGGCCGTGCTATCGCTCGCCTGGTTGCGCGACACATCTTCGGGAGGTTGGCCGCTGGTGTTGTTCGTCTTCCTCGTTGTCTGGGCGAGTGACATCGGCGGGTATGTGGTCGGGCGCGCACTCGGCGGACCGAAATTGGTGCCGGGGATCAGCCCGAACAAGACGTGGGCGGGTTTCGGGGGCGGTCTGTTCTTCTCGGCTTGCATCGCGCTCGGCTGGACCGCAACCATGCCGATGGCGACGCGGCCAGCGGAAGCGGCGGTGATCGCGGTCGGACTGTCCCTGGTGGGACAAGGGGGCGATTTGTTCGAATCGGTGATGAAGCGGCGATTTGGCGTGAAGGATTCCGGGCAACTGATTCCCGGGCATGGCGGCATGCTCGATCGGATCGACGCGCTGCTCTGGGTGGCGCCGGCCTTCGCCGCTCTGCATCTTTTCGGCCTGACGAAAGGCGTGCTGTCATGAACGGGTCCAAGCCGCGCCGTATCACCATCCTGGGCGCGACCGGCTCTGTCGGCCGCAGCACGCTCAGCCTCGTAGAAGAAAATCCGGAGGCTTTCGACGTCGTCGCGCTGACGGCTAACCGCGACGCCGAAGCGCTGGCTGCCACGGCGCGGCGAGTCGGTGCCAAGCTTGCCGTGGTGGCGGACCCGGAGGCCTATGACGCGCTGCGCAAAGCGCTCGGCAATAGCGGGATCGAGGCGGCCGCGGGTCCGGAAGCGGTCGCCGAAGCTGCCGGCCGACCGGCAGACCTGGTAATGGCGGCGATCGTCGGCGCAGCCGGACTGCAGCCGACATTGTCGGCTTGCCGTTCAGGCGCGGTCGTCGCGTTCGCCAACAAGGAATGCTTGGTCTGCGCCGGCCCCCTGATGCTGGAAGAAGTGCGACGCCACGATACACGGCTGCTGCCGGTCGACAGCGAACACAGCGCTGTGTTCCAGGTGTTCGACGCCGTGCGCAAGGGCGCCGTTTCGCGCATCATCCTGACCGCTTCGGGCGGTCCGTTCCGGACCTGGCCGCGCGCGCGCATGGCCGGCGCGTCGGTCGGGCAGGCGGTGGCGCACCCGGTCTGGTCGATGGGCGCCAAGATCTCGGTCGACAGCGCCACGATGATGAACAAAGGACTCGAGATCATCGAGGCCCACTTCCTGTTCGGTATGCCCGAGTCGCAGATCGAGGTGGTGGTCCATCCGCAATCGGTGATTCATTCGCTGGTGGAGTATCATGACGGCTCGACCCTGGCTCAGCTCGGGACGCCGGATATGCGTACGCCGATCGCAGTGGCGCTGGCTTGGCCCGACCGCATGCCAGTCAGCGCGCCCATGCTCGACCTCGCGGCGATTGGCCAACTAACCTTCGAGCCGGCTGATCCGGTCCGGTTCCCGGCATTGGCCTTTGCCAGACGCGCCTTGCAAATGGGGGGGGACGCCCCTACTATTCTCAACGCCGCCAACGAGGTGGCGGTCGCCGGTTTTCTGGCCGGACGTATCGGCTTTTTGGATATAGAACGGGTCGTGGAAGGCGCGCTCGATACGCTTCCGCAGGCGGTGCCAAATACGATCGATGATATCGTCGCCATCGATAACGAAGCTCGGCGCTTCGCCGAGAACTTCATCCAGACGCGCCTAGTGCGCCGTTCCGCCAGCCCCGCTTTGTAAGGACGAACGATGGCCCTGATCATCGGCTTTCTGCACGGATTTATCGACAAGCTGTACCATTACGGCCTGCCGTTCGTCATCGTGCTTTCAATCCTCGTTTTCGTGCACGAATTCGGCCATTTCTGGGTGGCGCGGCGGTGCGGCGTAAAGATCGAGGCGTTTTCGATTGGATTCGGTGGCGAGCTTTTCGGCTGGACCGATCGGCTGGGCACGCGCTGGCGGATCGGCTGGCTGCCTATCGGCGGCTTCGTCAAGATGTTCGGTGACGCTGACGCGTCAAGCCGTCCCGACAGCGAGGCTGCGTCCAAGATGGACGCCACGGAACGCCTCGGCTCGTTCATGCACAAGAGCTTAGGACAGAAGGCTGCGGTCGTGGCTGCCGGGCCGCTCGCCAACTTCCTGTTCGCGATCCTGGTGACGGCGGCGTTGTTCGCCACCGTGGGGCAGCCCTTCACGCCGCCCATCATCGGGAGAGTCATGCCGGACTCGGCCGCGGAGAAGGCGGGGCTGCAGGCGGGCGACGTCGTCGACAGCGTCGATGGCGTAACCGTCCGGCGCTTCGAAGAACTGCGGCAGATGATCCTCCTCGATACGGGCGATCCGCTGACCCTCACGGTGACGCGGAATGGTCAGACGCTGACGCTCACGGCCACACCGAAGATCGTCGAAGAAACAGACCTGCTGGGCAACAAGGAGAAGGTTGGCCAGTTGGGGATGATGCAGTCGAGCGAGCTTGTGATGCGGCACGAGGACCCGTTCACCGCGCTCTGGCAGGCGACGCGCGAAACCTGGTCCATCACCGCATCGTCGCTCGAGACGGTGGGCCAGATGATCGTCGGGCGCCGTAGCGCGAATGACCTCTCGGGTCCGATCGGCATCGGCCAGCTTTCGGGAGAGGTCTGGAAGGAAGGATTCATCCCACTCGTCCGTTTCATGGCGCTGCTTTCGATCAATCTCGGGTTGATCAATCTTTTCCCCATACCGGTGCTGGACGGCGGGCATCTGCTGTTCTATGCAATCGAGGCAGTTCGTCGGCAGCCTGTCAGCGAACGCGCCCTCGCCGTCGGTTTCCGGGTCGGATTTGCCTTGATCGTATCCTTCTTCGTATTCGTGATGTGGCATGATCTGGCCCGGTTGATGCACGTCGCTTCCGGAACCTGATTCAAGGTCGAAAAATAGAATGAACCGGTGGGTTACACCGCTGCTCATGACGGCTGCGCATGTCGCGCCCTTCACCCTGCCGGTGGCGGTGCTGACTTCCCAAGCGGCCATCGCGCAAGAGCCCCAGCAGGCGCCGCAGGTACAGCCGACACAACCGCAGGACAACGTCATCCGCGACATCCGTGTCGAGGGCACGCAGCGTATCGAGCCTGGGACCGTCCTCTCCTATATGACGCTGAAACCGGGCGACAGCTTCGATCCCGCGCAGGAGGACGCGTCGCTGAAGAACCTGTTCGCGACAGGTCTGTTCGCCGACGTCACCTTGCGGCGGGACGGCGACGTCCTGGTCGTGCTGGTCGCTGAGAATCCGATCGTCAACAAGATCGCTTTCGAGGGCAACAAGAAGCTCGAAACCGACAAGCTGACGGACGAGATCCAGATCAAGCCGCGTACCGTCTATACGCGGACCCGAGTCCAGGCCGATGTCGATCGTATTCTTGAGCTGTACCGCCGCGCCGGCCGGTATTCGGCTCATGTCGAGCCCAAGGTCGTCGTGCTCGACCAGAATCGCGTCGACCTCGTCTTCGAGATTGACGAAGGACCGCGCACGCCCGTCAGCCGGATCAACTTCGTCGGCAACCACGCCTTCGACGGCGATGACCTGCGCGACACGATCCTCACGAAGGAGGCGATCTGGTGGCGCTTTCTGACGTCGAACGACAGCTATGATCCGGATCGCCTGCAGTACGACAAGGAATTGCTGCGCCGATTCTATCTCTCACATGGCTACGCTGATTTCCGCGTGGTGTCGGCTGTGGCGGAGCTCACACCCAACCGGCAGGATTTCTTCATCACCTTCACGATCGATGAAGGCGAGAAATATGATTTCGGCAAGATCGACATCCGCAGCGAGCTGAAAGGGCTGGATCCCAAGACCATCGAGGACCGGCTGCTGACGCACGAGGGCGACGTCTACAACGCCAGCAAGATCGAAGATACCGTCGTGGCGCTGAGCCAGGCGGTGACCCAGCAGAATTTCGCCTTTGTCGACGTGCGACCGGAATTCGACAAAGACCGCACCAACCACACCATCGCCATCACCTATGACGTGAGCGAGGGACCGCGTATCTTCGTCGAGCGGATCAATATCTCCGGCAACGAGACCACGGTCGACGAAGTCATCCGCCGCGAGATGCGGTTGGCCGAGGGCGACGCCTTCAACCAGGATCTGCTCAAGAAATCGGAGCAGAACCTGAAGGACCTCGATTTCTTCGACAAGGTCAACGTCACCAACGTGCCGGGGTCGGAGCCGGACAAGACCATCGTCAATGTTGCGGTGACAGAGAAGAGCACCGGCGAGGTTTCGGTCGGCGCCGGCTACTCCGGGCTCGACGGACTCTTCGCGCAGTTCAATATACGGCAGCGCAACCTGTTCGGCGAAGGCAAGGACGTGCAGTTCGGGGCTCAGATCTCGAATTACTACCAGCAGTTGAACCTCAGCTACACCCAGCCCTACCTGCTGGGCCGCGATATCGCCGCGGGGTTCGACATCATCCGGACGGTCCAGAATTACACGCTGAACTATTCGTATGACCAGGAACGGACGGGTTTCGATTTTCGCGTCGGCTACGCCTTGTCCGAGCATCTCAGGCAGACGTTGACCTACAGCTTCACTGCGAACCAGATCGGCAATCTGCTATCCGGCCTTAACAGCATTTATTATACCGGCGGGTATTATCCCGCGGTTTCCGCGTATATCTACCAGCAGCAGGGCTTGCGCTTTACGTCGATGATCGGCCAGTCACTGCTCTATGACCGGCGCGACGCGAAGATCGACACGACTAAGGGCTATGTCCTCAGCCTGCAGACGAACCTGGCCGGGTTCGGCGGCACCGATCACTTCGTCCAGACGATTGCGCGGGGCACTTATTATTATCCGCTTGCCGAGGGCTGGGTCGTGAATGCGCACCTCGAAGGGGGCGACGTTATCGGCATCGGCGAGCCGATCAATATCGAAAGCCGGTTCTTTATCGGCGGCGACAATCTGCGCGGTTTCCGCATCGCGGGCATCGGCCCGCGCGACATGCAGACCCACGACCCGCTGGGCGGCGACTATTACTATGTCGGCGGCCTGGAGACGACGATTCCGACGGGGCTGCCCCAGGAATACGGCATCAAGCTGTACGGTTTCACCGATTTCGGCGCCCTGGGAGGGATCGAGGCAAGCAATCAGCCGGTCAACGTCAATGGCACTCTGATAAAACCGGCCGGCATCTTCCAGAGCTTCAGCACAGACGCTTCGGTCGGTCTGGGCGTATCCTGGAAATCTCCCTTCGGTCCGGTGCGAGTCGACATTGCGTACCCCTTCCTGAAGCAGTCCCTCGACAAGGGCCAGATATTGAACTTTAACTTCGGATCACATTTTTAGAGGGCTCCTGTTCATGCGTAAGTTCGTTTCGCTCTTCGGCGTGGCGCTGCTCAGCGTGGTCGCTTTGGCGCCGCGCGTTCAGGCGCAGACCCCGACAGCCGCTCCGGCGGCACCTCCGGCAGGGCCCGCTCTGACGGCGCCCACGGTGGCGGTCGTGGATGTCCAACGCGTTCTGGCCGAATCGCAAGCCGGCAAGAGCATCCAGGCCCAGCTCGAGACCGAAGGACGCAAGATCCGGGACCAAATCCAGCACCTCGACGATGAGCTGAAGGCAGCGGAAAACGAGGTCCGGCGCCAGCAGGTCGTGGCTTCGCCCGAGGCACGAAACGAGCAGATGCAGGCGCTGCAGCGCAAGCAGGCGGATGCGCAGCGTGTCGTCCAGGATCGCCGTGATGCGTTCAACAAGGGCCAGCAGGACGCGTTCAACGTGGTGGGCGACAATCTACGCGATATCGTCCAGCAGCTTGCGGCGGAGCGTCGGATCGGGCTGGTGTTGCGCAAAGACGTGGTGATGACCATTTCCGACAAGAACATGGACATCACCGACGACGTTATCCAGCGGCTGAACACCAAGCTGCCGACCGTCACGGTGACCGTGGCCGGGGCTGGTGCACAGGCTGCGGCGACCACGCCCGCTCAAGCACCTGCGCCGACGGCGGCCAAGGGGAAGAAATAGCATTCGTTCCGCGCTGGCGGGAACGGGCAGAGTTAATCGCTGATGGATTTACCTCAGGACACGGACAAGGCGACGACCAGCCTCGATGTTGTGCAGCTGATGAAGATGCTGCCGCATCGCTATCCCATGCTGATGATCGATCGCCTTGAGGAGATCGTGCCCGATCACAGCGCCGTGGGCATCAAGAACGTCACGGTGAATGAGCCCTGCTTCCAGGGCCATTTTCCGCGCAAGCCGATCATGCCAGGTGTGCTGATCATCGAATCCATGGCGCAGACCGCGGCGGCGCTGGTTGTACATTCGATGGGCATGGTGACCGAAGGTCGCCTCGTCTATTTCATGTCGATCGACAACGCCCGTTTCCGTCGTTTGGTTACGCCGGGCGACACGCTTCGCGTCCACGTTGAGAAGGTGCAGAAGCGCGCCAATGTCTGGAAGTTCAAGGGCGAAGCGCGGGTCAACGGCGCGCTCTGCGCCGAGGCGATCTATACCGCGATGATCGTTGATGAGTAATGCGGTAAGACCGAGTGTAAGCGAGCCTCAGATGGCCGACGTGACGCTCCACCCGACCGCGATCGTTCATCGGAAGGCCGTGCTCGGCTCTGGTGTCTCGATCGGCCCTTATTCCGTGATCGGGCCGGATGTCGTCCTGGGGGACGGGGTGCGCCTGATCAGCCATGTAGTCATCGACGGCCGGACAACCATCGGCGCAGGCACGGTGGTGTTCCCCTTCGCCTCGCTGGGCCAGATTCCGCAGGATTTGAAATACAAGGGCGAACCATCGACCCTTGAGATCGGCGAGCGCAACCGCATCCGCGAATATGTCACCATGAACCCCGGCACCGAGGGTGGCGGGATGGTGACGCGGATCGGTGATGACGGCTTGTTCATGGCCAGCTCGCATGTGGGTCATGATTGTGTCCTGGGCAACCAGGTGATCATGGCCAACAACGCGCTCTTGGGCGGGCACGTCCATCTCGGTGATTTCAGCTTTGTGGGCGGGAATTCGGCCGTGCATCAATTCTGTCGGGTCGGCGATTATGCCTGGGTCGGCGGGATGACCGGTGTCGAGCGCGATATCATCCCTTTCGGCATGGCGACCGGTGACCGGGCGCGCCTGACCGGGCTGAACCTGGTGGGGCTGGAGCGCCGCGGTTTCTCGCGCGACGACGTGCAGGCCTTGCGCAGTGCCTATCGTGTGCTGTTCGGCCCGGACGGGACGTTCGCCGAGCGGCTGGATGAGGTCGAGCGCACCTTCGGCGCCAACCGGTATGTCGGCCAGGTCATCGAGTTCGTGCGCGCGAAATCGAACCGGGGGCTGTGCCAACCGGCCGCCCAGAATGGACAATAGCGCAGCCACGCTGGGAATCCTTGCCGGCGGCGGCGTGCTGCCCAGGCGGGTTGCCGAGGCGGCCATCGCCGCGGGCCGACCGGTTTTCCTCGTTGCATTCGAAGGTCAGGCCGAGCCCGAGATGGTATCGGGCTTTCCCCATGTCTGGGTGCGGCTGGGCGCGGCCGGAAGAACGATCTCGGAGCTGAAGAAGGCTGGTGTCGTCGATCTGGTCATGGCCGGGCCGGTGCGGCGCCCGACCATTGCCGAACTGGGGCTGGACTGGCGCGGCATGCAGCTCTTCGCCCGTATCGGCACGCGCGCGGCGCTGGGCGATGACGGCCTGCTCTCGGCGGTCGCCCAGGAGCTTGAACAGGAAGGATTTCACCTGCTGGGCGCGCACCAGGTGCTGTCGGGTGGGACAGCACAGGCTGGCGTGCTCGGGCGCCACGCCCCCGATGCCGATGCCGCACGGGACATAGACTGGGGCGTCCACGTCGCGCGGGCCTTGGGAGGCCTCGATATCGGACAGGCGGTTGTCGTGCAGCAGGGCATCGTGCTCGGGGTCGAGGCGATCGAGGGCACCGACGCATTGCTCTCCCGTGTCGCCGGCCTCCGCCGCGCGGGCCCCGCCGGCGTGCTGGTCAAGATTTCGAAGCCGCAGCAGGACCGGCGCGTCGACCTGCCGACGATCGGTCCGAAGACGATTGTACTGGCCGCCGCCGCGGGCCTGCGCGGCGTCGCCATTGAGGCATCGGGCACCATTCTGCTCGACCGCGGTGCGATCGTCAGCGCCGCGGACGAGAGCGGGCTATTCCTGGTCGCGCTCGACCTGCACAAGGTCGACGCCCAGGGCGAAGCATGACTGAGACGACACCACTCTTCTTTCTGGTTGCCGGCGAGCCGTCCGGCGATCTGTTGGGCGGGGCGCTGATGGCCGCCCTCAACCGGCAGACCGGCGGGCGGGTCGCTTTTGCAGGCATTGGCGGCCCCCGGATGTCGGAGCAGGGGCTTCAGTCCCTGTTCCCGATGAGCGAACTGTCCGTCATGGGAATCGCGGAAATCGCCACCCGGATCCCGCATCTGCTCGGGCGTATCCGCCAGACCGCGGACGAGGTGCGGCGCCTCAGCCCCGCCGCACTGGTCACGATCGACGCGCCCGATTTCTCGTTTCGCGTGGCCCAGCGCGTCGGACCCGGCAATATACCCCGCATCCACTATGTCGCGCCGTCGGTCTGGGCCTGGCGACCCGGCCGGGCAGCGAAGATTGCCCGGTTCCTCGACCATCTCCTGGCTCTGCTTCCATTCGAGCCTCCCTGGTTCGAGGTCGAAGGACTGCCCTGCAGCTTCGTGGGACATCCTGCACTGGAAGGCGGCGCCGGCAAAGGCGACGGCAGGGCTTTCCGGGCGCGCCATGCGATTCCGGCCGACCGCAAGATTCTGATCATGCTGCCGGGCAGTCGCCACGGCGAGCTGCACCGGATGCTGCCGGTGTTCGTCGAGACGATACGCCGGCTCGAAGCCGCCGGGCACGTTCTATCGATCGTCGCACCGGTGCCGGCGCATCTCGCCGAAGCTGTTCGCGCCGCGATCAAAGACTCAGGCCTCGCTGCGCTCGTCGTTCAGGGCGATGTGGATAAATTCGACGCCTTTGCCGCCGCCACGGCCGCGCTGGCCAAGTCGGGCACGGTGACGCTGGAGCTGGCGCTGGCGCGGGTGCCAAGCGTCATTGCCTATCGCATCAATCCGCTGACCCACGCCGTCGCGCGTCGGATCGCCACCGGCAAGTATGCCGGTCTGCCCAATGTCATTCTCGACCGGCCGCTGATGCCGGAATTCCTACAATATGACGCGACGCCCGACCGGTTGGCGCGGGCGGTTGAGCCGCTGCTATCCGATACCGGGGCCCGGATGGCCCAGATCGCCGGAGCCGTCGAGGTGCGCCGGCAGTTGGAGGTCGAAGGTTCGACCCCGAGCGACGCGGCGGCGGAAGTCGTGCTGCGCGTCGCCCGGAGGAAGTCTCAGCGCGCCTCGATCGGCACGTAGTCGCGCCAAGTAGCGCCGGTGTAGAGCTGCCGCGGGCGCCCGATCTTGTGGGCCGGATCCTCGATCATCTCGTTCCACTGTGCGACCCAGCCGACGGTGCGGGCGATCGCGAACAGCACCGTGAACATCGATAGCGGAATGCCCATCGCCTTCAGGATGATGCCCGAATAGAAATCGACGTTGGGATAGAGCTTCTTCTCGATGAAGTAGTCGTCCTCGAGCGCGATCTTTTCCAGCTCCATCGCCAGCTCGAGCAGCGGGTCGTCGATCCCGAGTTCGCCCAGCACTTCGTGGCAGGTCTTGCGCATCACCTGGGCGCGCGGGTCGAAGTTCTTGTAGACGCGGTGCCCGAAGCCCATGAGGCGGAAGCCGCTCGACTTGTCCTTCGCCTTCTTGATCGCCTCGCCGATATGCTCCTTGCTGCCGATCTCCATCAGCATCTTGAGCACTGCTTCGTTGGCGCCGCCATGGGCGGGCCCCCACAGCGAGGCGATGCCGGCGGCGATGCAGGCGAACGGGTTGGCGCCCGACGAACCGGCGAGCCGAACCGTCGAGGTCGAGGCGTTCTGCTCGTGGTCGGCGTGCAGGATGAAGATGCGGTCCATCGCCTTGGCCAGCACCGGGTTGATCTTGTATTCCTCGCACGGCACAGCAAACATCATGCGCAGGAAATTATCCGCGTAGCTCAGGTCGTTGCGCGGATAAACGAAGGGCTGGCCGACCGAATACTTGAACGCCATCGACGCGATCGTCGGCATTTTGGCGATCAGGCGGTACGAGGCGATCTCGCGCTGCCGCGCGTCGGTGATATCGGTGGAATCATGATAGAAGGCGGACAGCGCGCCGACCACGCCGCACAGCACGGCCATGGGGTGGGCGTCGCGACGGAAACCGCGATAGAAGGTGGTCAGCTGCTCATGGACCATCGTGTGATAAGTGATGGATTTCACGAATGCGGCCTTTTGAGCGGCGGTCGGCAGCTCGCCATGCAGCAGGAGATAACTCACCTCCATGAAATCGCTCTTTTCCGCCAGATCTTCGATGGGATAGCCGCGGTGCAGCAGAACGCCTTTGTCGCCGTCGATGAAGGTGATCTTCGATTCACACGAACCCGTGGAGGTGTAGCCCGGGTCGAAGGTGAAGTAGTCGGTCGTGTCGTAGAGCTTTCGGATATCAATCACATCCGGTCCCGTGGTACCCGACAAGACGGGGAATTCGTATGTCTTGCCCGAGGGATCGATGAGTTTGGCTGTCTTGGATTGGGTCATGGGGCTTCCTTGGAAGAAGGTCCGTGGGTACGTTGAACCTTGTGGCAGTGCAGCAAAATACAAGCGAGGCAGGACGAGATCAACGCAATCTCGGGGATTCTACGTCGCGCGTCGGTCCTTCAGGCGGGCGAGAACTTCCCCCCTGCCGAGGATTGAGGCAACCTCAAAGATTGGAGGGGAGATAGTCGTTCCCGTCAAAGCTGCGCGCAGCGGCTGGGCAACCTCGCCGAGCTTGAGCGCGGCCTCGTGGGCGAGCTGGCGCGCGGTCTCCTCGAGCACGGGCGCCGTGAACTCCGGCGTGTCGGCAATCCGTTCGGCCCAGCGCTCCAGCAGCGCCAGCGCCGCGGGCGTCAGCAGCGCCGCCGCCTTGGCATCGGGAACGACCGGCCGTTCCTCGGCATAAAGCCGTGCGGCCGCGGCCAACTCGACCAGTGTCTTGGCGCGCGCCTTGAGGCCGGGCATGCCGAGCACCAGCCGTTCGCGTTGCGGCACGGTCAGGGATCGCCCCAGCATCGCCTCGATGCGAGGCGTTACCAGATCGGCCAGCCGGCGGTCGTCGGCCTGTCGGATGTAATGACCGTTCAGGTTGTCGAGCTTGGCAAAATCAAGCCTGGACGGCGAGCGGCCCACGCCGTCGAGGTCGAACCAGGCGATGGCCTGCTCGGTCGAGATGATCTCGTCGTCGCCGTGCGACCAGCCGAGGCGGAGCAGGTAATTGCGCATGGTTTCGGGCAGGTAGCCCATGTCGCGCCAGGCATCGACGCCCAGCGCACCATGGCGCTTGGATAGCTTCTTGCCGTCAGGACCGTGGATCAGCGGGATATGGGCGAAGATCGGCGTCTCCCAGCCGAGTGCGCGGTAAAGCTGGATTTGCCGGAACGCGTTCGTCAAATGGTCGTCGCCGCGGATGATGTGGGTGACGCCGAAATCATGATCGTCGACGACCACCGACAACATATAAGTCGGCGTGCCGTCGCCGCGCAGCAGCACCATGTCGTCCATCTGGTCGTTGGCCACGGTCACGCGACCCTGGACCCGATCTTCGACTACCGTTTCGCCGGTCTGCGGCGCTTTCAGACGGATGGTCGGCGTGATACCGGCCGGCGCCTCGGCCGGTTCGCGGTCCCGCCAGCGGCCGTCATAACGCAGCGGCAGGGCTTTGGCGCGCTGCTCCTCGCGCATCTGCTCGAGTTCTTCCGGCGTGGCATAGCAATAATAGGCGTGTCCCCGGGCCAGAAGCTCCCGTGCCACCTCGGCGTGCCGCTCACGGCGGGCGAACTGCGACACGGCCTCGCCGTCCCATTCGAGGCCGAGCCATGACAGCCCGTCCAGGATCGCCGCGGTCGCCGCCTCGGTGGAGCGCGCGCGGTCGGTGTCCTCGATGCGCAGCAGGAAGGTGCCGCCGTGATGGCGCGCGAACAGCCAGTTGAAGAGCGCCGTCCGCGCGCCGCCGATATGCAGATATCCGGTGGGCGAAGGGGCGAAGCGGGTGACGATGGACATATGCTTGAGGCCGAACGGGAAAGACGCGCGTGCTTATCACATAATCGTCCGACTTCAATGAACGAGAGGCGTGGCTGTCATGACGCACGGCGGAAAAGTGCCACCGCCGTCGCGACCCTGCGGGCCTCACGTCCGCGATCGCGGAGCGTCAGGCGGCAGGCGGCGCGGCCGAGGCTGCCGGAGGTGCAACTGCCCTCGACGACGAACGGGCCGTGTGTTCCCCGAGCCACGAAAGACACATGCCAATCCTCGACCTGGACCAGCTCGGTTGCGAGGCTGCGCGCGGCGAGCTCCGTTGCCGCCGTTTCCAGCACGATATGGATCGGTCCGACATGAAGCGAGCCGGAGGTCGATGCAATTCTGGGAGTGAGGGGCGGAAGCTGCCAGTTCCCGGCGGGGTCACGGTCGATTCCGAAGACGCTGTGGAGCGGCGGCAGGGATGGGTCGTCAGCGATCTCCGGGCCGGTTTCGATCGGCCGGAAGCCGGCGGGCGCCTCGCCGAGCCGGATCCCCGCGCCGTGGGAAATCGCCAGAACGCGCGACGGGTCAGCGGCGTCGACAATCTCGGCCTCAGTGAACCCGATCGTCCGTCCGGTCTGCGCAAAAGATCGGCGCAGCAGGATTTCTGTCACGCCCCGCCCCTCGTCGAGGATGTGCAGGCCAGCCGTTACCGGCGCCGGAATCGATTCGATGTCGGTGAAGCCGCCGGCCTCCGCCGCCGCGATCGCCAGTGGCGCCGCCATCAATCCGCCGGCGGCGTTTCGCATGTCGCGCCGGATGCGCATGCTGTCATGATCGACGTCGTGAAGCGCCGCGGTTTTGCGGCCGAGATAGCGATAGGTCAGAAGGCCCTCGGTGCCCATCATGGCCTCGAACCGCGCCCAGAATTCGTTCGCTGGGCCTTTCCGGAGATCGTCGGTCATTGCGCTCGCTTCCCCTGATTTACCGCAATTCTCGCGTTTATTGCCGTAGCGCAGGCTTGGCCTGTTTGATACCGTTCCGGCGATGATCACAAGGCGCCATTTTCTCGGCGGAGCAGCCGCATCTTCGATGGCGATCGGCGCCAGTGCCGACCCGCTTGGCCGGCCGATCGGGCTCCAGCTTTATACGATCAGCGATGCGCTGCGGAAGGATTTCGCGGGGGCGCTGAGGACCGTTGCAAGGATCGGCTACAAGGCGGTCGAGACCAACCTGATGCTGGGCGGCCATGACGCGCTTCAGTTGAAGCGTATGTTTTCCGATCTGGGTCTCCACTGGGACAGCGCGCATTGCGCCGGGGATGAGCTGACATCCGGGCTCGACATGACGATCGCGGCGGCGCACTTGGCCGAGTTGAAATACATCGTCTGCGCTTTCCCGCCGATTCCGGCGTCGTTCAAGCAGGCCATCGCCGGGATGAGCCTCGATGACTGGAAGGCGAACGCCAACCTGTTCAACCGTATCGGCGCAGCGACGCGGAAGGCGGGAATCCAGTTCGCCTACCACAACCACAATATCGAGTTCCGCCGATATGGGGACACCACGGGATATGACACGCTGCTCGCTGAGACCGACCCGGGATTGGTGAAGCTCGAGCTGGATTGCGGCTGGATGGTCAGCGCCGGATTCGATCCGGTCGATTATCTCGGCCGTTATCCCGATCGCTATGTAATGCTTCACGTCAAGGATTTGACGGCCGACTATATCCCCAATACCGCGCTCAAGATGGCGAGCGTGGATGTCGGTTCCGGGATCATCGACTGGAAGCGGCTGCTCGCGGCCGCCGGGAGGACCGCGGTCGAGGGCCTCTATGTCGAGCAGGAGCCGCCATTCGCGCATTCCTCCCTGAACTCGATCAAGATCAGCTACGACTACCTCCATGGCCTGGCCATTTAGGCGCCGGCCATATCCATGACCACCATCGCCCTTTCGCCTGAGGCTTTCCGATCCTGGACCTCCATCCGGCTGCAGCGCTGGTGGGGCAGGCTCGGTGGACTCCTTGAGGCCGAACGAGACCGCTGGGTGATATGGACGCCCGTCCTGATTGGCATTGGTGTGGTCGCTTACTTTTCGCTCGACCACGAGCCCGCGCTATCGGTCGGCATCGCACTGCTCAGCGCGACGGTTGCGCTCGGCTTCGCGCTGCGGCGCTGGCCGGCCGCGACGCGAATCGCGGCGGCACTCGCCATGCTCGCAGCAGGCTTCCTGGCTGCCGAGCTCAGGACGGCCGAGGTCGCCGCGCCGGTGCTTCACGCTGCGGTCGGACCGGCGCTTGTCGGCGGCCGGGTCGCCGCGGTCGAGCTGCTGGAGAAAAGCGGCCGCGTGGTGCTGAGCGATGTGACGATCGCCGGGCTTGCGCAAGCGGAAACGCCGGCCCAGGTCAGGCTCAGCCTGACGCGCTATTCCGATATCCCGAAGCTCGGCGACCGCCTGTCGCTGAGGGGCAAGCTGTTCGCACCACCGGCGGCGGCCGCGCCAGGCGCGCATGATTTCCGGCGGGACCTGTTCTTCGAGCGGATCGGCGCGGTGGGCTATGCCGTCCAGAAATACGCGGCGCCCGCCGAGAAAGCACCCGGCGACGGCCCTTGGCTCGGCCGGCTGCGCCAGGCGACGGCCGAGCGTATTTCGGCGGTTTTCCAAGATCCGTCGCAGGCCGCCGAACGGGCGATTGCGCTCGCCTTGCTGGTGGGCGAGCGCGGCCCAGTTCCCGATGACGTGAACAATGCGATGCGCGACGCAGGCCTGGCCCATCTGCTCGCCATCTCGGGGATGAACATCACGATCGCGGCGGGGCTGATCTATTTCACCTTGCGGCTGGCGCTGGCGGCGATTCCCTGGGTGGCGTTGCGCTTTCCGATCAAGAAATGGGCGGCGGCGGGCGGCTTGTTCGGCGAGATCCTCTATACCCAGTTCGTCGGCGCGCCGGTCTCGGCCGAGCGCTCGATGATCACCACGGGTATCATCATGGTAGCGATCATGCTCGACCGCAGCGCGATCACGCTCCGGCTGGTCGCCATCTCGGCCACGCTCTTGATCCTGGTCGAGCCCGAGCAGCTGATGGGGGCCAGCTTCCAGATGTCCTATGGCGCAATCGTGGCGCTGGTCGTACTCTATGAGCGCTGGCGCTTCCATGGCGGCGGCATGGGAGAGCGCGGCATCCTGCGGTGCGTGCTGACCTATCTCGCCGGCATCGCCATCATGTCCGTGGTGGCGAGCGCCGCCAGCGCCGTGTTCGCGATCTACCATTTCCAGCAGAGCGCCTTCTACGGCATGGGCGCCAACCTGTTGGCCGAGCCGGTGCATGACCTCTGGATCATGCCGTGGGGCATCGCGAGCTATGTCCTGATGCCGTTCCATCTCGAGGCCGTGGCCCTTCGGCCGATGGGTTGGGGCATCGCGGCGATGCTGTGGGCCGCCCGCCTTTTCTCCGGCTTCCCCGGCGCCACCGCTCATTTCGAGGCGATGCCCGCTGCGGCGCTGGGCCTGATTGTCCTGGGCGGCCTCTGGTTCCTGTTGTGGACGCGGCGGTGGCGCTGGCTGGGCTCAGCGCCTGTGATGGCCGGGGTGGCACTGACCCTGACGGCACGGCAGCCCGACCTGCTGATCGCCGAGGACGGCAAGCTGGTGGCGATCCGCACGGCAACCGGCGCCATCGCGCTGTCGAACCGGCAGCATGACCGCTTCACCCAGTCGGTCTGGGTCCACAGGGCAGGCGAGGGGGACATCGACGATCACGCGCCTCCTGCCCTGGCCGACGCGGCGGAGGCTGGCCAGTGCGGCAAGGGCATCTGCCGATTTACCGTCGCAGGCCACGCGGCCGCGATCGTCTCCGATGCGCGCGGGCTGCGGGATGGATGCGCGGGCCTGGCAGTGGTGATCAGCCCGATGGTGATACGCGATCGTTGCCAGGCCGCGGTTGTGATCGACAAGAATGCCCTGGTTCGGAACGGCGCAACCGCAGTCACTTTCACCGACACCGGCCCCGTAATTCAGACCGTTCGCGAGAGCGCCGGAGAACGACCTTGGGCGGAGTGGTAGGGCGGAAAAGCGCGAAGCGCATTCCGCCGATTCGCGAGGCATACTGGCGGAATGCGCTTGCGCTTTTCCGCCCTACGAGCGGTGGCCCTTCAATATTTCCGGATCAGCCCCACCAGTCGTCCCTGCACCTTGACGCGGTCGGCGCCGTAGAGCTGGATCTTGTGGGAGGAATTGGCGGGCTCGAGGGCGATGGTGTTGCCCTTGCGCCGCAGGCGCTTCAAAGTCGCCTCCTGGCCATCGACCAGCGCCACCACGATCGCGCCGTTCTCGGCGGTGTCGTCGCGGCGGATGATGACGGTGTCTTCGTCCAGGATGCCGGCTTCGACCATCGAATCGCCGCTGACCTTGAGCGCGTAATACTCGCCGGAGCCCAGCAGACTGCGCGGCACCTCGACGTAATTGCCGTTGTCGCGCAGGGCCTCGATCGGCGTGCCGGCGGCGATCTTGCCGTAAAGCGGCAACGGCTCAATCGCGTCGCGGTCGCTCACCGGCTCGACCGGACGCCCTGCCAAGGGCGTGAAATCCCCCTGAATTACTTGGGGGCGAAACCCGGCCACACTCTTGCCCCGTCCTTGCAACTGGGCCTCGGGCAGTTTCAGCACCTCAAGCGCACGCGCCCGGTGGTGCAGGCGGCGCAGGAAGCCGCGCTCCTCCAGCGCGGTGACGAGCCGGTGCACGCCGGACTTTGACTTCAGGCCCAGCGCATCCTTCATCTCGTCGAACGAGGGCGGAACCCCCTCGGCCTGGAGACGCTCATGGATAAGCATCAAAAGTTCATGCTGCTTTCGGGTCAACATTGCATCACCTCGTACGAATCGCAGAACAAATCAGAAACCGTAAAAGCGTTCTAGTTTAGTTCCCCGAATCGCGTCAAGCCCCTTGATGGTGAATTTTTCCGGCCGCCGCTACAGGGGGTCGCAGAGCAGCGCTTTCGTCGCGGCCACGAGATCGGGTTGGCGCAGCAGGCTTTCGCCAACCAGGTAGGCCTGCGCGCCCGCATCGGCCATGCGCCGCAGATCCGCGGTGGTCCTGAGCCCGCTCTCGGCGACGAGCAGCGTACCGGCCGCAGCCCGGGGCGCCAGTCGCTCGAAGGTGGTAAGGTCGGTCTGGAGTGTCTTCAAGTTCCGGTTGTTGATGCCGATGAGAGTCGCGTCCAACGCCAGCGCGCGGTCAAGCTCGTCCTCGTCGTGCACTTCGACCAGTAAGTCCACGGCAAAATCCGCCGCGGCTGCGGTCAGGTCGCGCAAAAGCGGATCATCGAGCGCAGCCACGATCAGCAGGATGCAATCGGCGCCGAGCGCGCGCGCTTCAGCAACCTGGTAAGGATCGATTGTGAAATCCTTGCGCAGGACGGGCAAGGGCACTGCTGCGCGCGCGGCCGCCAGATCCTGGTCCCGGCCGCCGAAATACGGCGCATCGGTCAGAATCGATAAGGCCGCCGCCCCGGCGGCGGCATAATCGCGCGCGATGTCCGCCGGATCGAAGCCAGGTCGGATATCGCCGCCGCTGGGCGATTTGCGCTTCATTTCCGCGATCAGCGCGAATTTTCCCGACGAAGCGGTGCGGGCCAGCATCCGCGCAAATCCGCGTGGCGGGTCCCCAGCCCGGGCGGCGCGTTCAACTTCGCTGAAGCTGCGCCGCTGCATGCTTTCCACGACATGGGCGCGTTTCGCCGCCAGGATCGGGGTCAGCGCGTTGGTCACGCCGCCTGCCCCGCGGTTTCGCGCGCCATGCGGGCGAGCAGGGCCGCGGCGCGGCCTTCATCAATGGCGGCTGCAGCCAACGTTGCACCTGTACGCAAGTCGTCCGCCTTGCCGGCAACGACCAGCGCCGCAGCTGCGTTCAAGAGAACGATGTCGCGATAGGCGCCGGGTTCGCCCGCCAGCAACCGCCGCAGCGCCGCAGCGTTTTCGGCGGGCTCGCCGCCGCGGATGGCATCGAGGCTGCCGCGCGGCAATCCGGCATCCTCCGGCGTGACCGTGCGCCTTTCGATCCGGCCGTGGGCCAAGATCGCGACCTCGCTGTGTCCGGTGATGGTCAGTTCGTCCAGCCCGTCGGTGCCATGGACCACCCAGGCCGCTTCCGAACCCAGCCTGCGCAACGCCTCGGCGACAGGGTCGAGCCAGCGCGGATCGTAAACCCCGATCAGCTGGCGCGCCGTCCCGGCCGGGTTGGCGAGCGGCCCGGCCAGGTTGAACAGAGTGCGAAAGCCGAGCTCCCGCCTGAGGCCGGTCACGGCCCGCATCGCCGGATGATGGTTGGGCGCGAACAGGAAGGCGAGGCCGTGGCGCGCCAGCATGCGCTCGGCTGCCTCTGGCGTCGCCATATTGTCGATCTCAAGCACACCCAGCACGTCAGCCGCGCCCGAGCGGGACGAAGCGGCGCGGTTCCCGTGCTTAGCGACCCGCACCCCGCAGGCAGCGGTCACGAAGGCGACGGCGGTCGATATGTTGAGCGTGCCCTTGCCGTCGCCGCCGGTGCCGCAGCAATCGATCGCCTCGATTCCGCCTGAGATGCGGATGCTGTGATTGCGCATCGCGCGCACGGCGCCGGAGAGTTCCTCGACCGTTTCGCCGCGCGCCGCCAGCGCCATCAGGATCGCGCCGACCTGCGCCGGCGTGGCGGCACCGGCGATAATCGCCTCGAACACGCGTTCCGCTTCGCCTTCAGTGAGGGTGGCGCCTTGGATCAGGCGCGCCAGAACGGGCTGGAGCGCGATATCGGCGCTCATGCTGCCAGTCTCGTCCCCGCGAGGTCGAGGAAGCGCCGCAGGATGTCGTGGCCGTGCTCGGAGGCGATGCTCTCTGGATGGAACTGCACGCCATGGATGGGCAGGTCGCGGTGCATCAGCCCCATGATGATGCCGTCCTCGGTATGCGCGTTGGCGATCAGCGCGGCCGGCAAGGTCGCAGCCTCGACGATCAGCGAATGGTAGCGGGTGGCGCTGAACGGCGAGGGCAGGCCGGCGAACACGCCCGAGCCTTCATGCTGGATGGCGCTGACCTTTCCGTGCATCGGCAACGGCGCGCGGATCACCTGGCCGCCGAACACCTGCCCGATCGCCTGATGGCCCAGGCAGACCCCCAGCAGCGGCACACGGCGCTGCGCGCAGAGGCCGATAAGGTCGAGACAGATGCCGGCCTGGTCGGGCGTGCAGGGACCCGGCGACAGGATCACCGCCGCCGCTCCGCGCTTCAGTGCGTCCTCGGGCGAGAGCGCATCGTTGCGCACCACCTCGGTCTCGGCGCCCAGATCGCCGAGGAACTGGACGAGGTTGTAGGTGAAGCTGTCGTAGTTATCGATGAGCAGCAGTTTCATGAGCGGCCTGACCTTTCCAGCGACCCTGTTACGACGAACTGGCGCCGTTCACAATGGACCCGCGGGTGTTGCGCGCCGCGACCCGTTCCATACCGGCCGCGCGCCACGCATATATGAACTGGAACGAGCGTGAGCCGGGAGAGGTCATGAGCCTTGAAATTCGCGCCCCAAGGCGGATGCTTGGCGCGGGAACTCGCCACCCCCGCGGGCGAAGACATCGATACGACCGTGGTGCGTGCCATCGAGGAGCGTTTGGCGCGCACGCCGGGCCGACGTGCCACCGCCGAAAGGGCCGCGATCGAGGCGCTGTTCGATCGCCTGGCGTGATTGCCCATCTTCGATCGCCGCTCGCCTGACGAGATCATCGGCTATGGTCCGGACGTTCTGCCGCACTGATGGTCATCGATACATCCGCAATCTGTGGGGTGGAGGGGTGACCGCATATGTGAAGGGTTTCGGATGCCGCGCCGTCGCGATCGTCGCTCTGGCTCTGAGGGGGCTGGCATCCGACACCCTTCACAGAAGACGCCATCGCTATTAACGTCTGATTTCGCGTTTTGCGCGAATTCCGAACCTTTGGACGTCCTACACGTTTAGCGCCGGGAAGGTGGAGGAGAATGGTCTCAAGGATCGCGTGGTTCGTGGCGTTGACCTACTTTGTCTCGGTGCCACCGGCCACCGCCGATCCTGCCGCCGGCGTGGGAGGTCTCATTATGACCGTGATGTACTCGAACATTTAGGAAGAGGATGCTGCGAGAAAATCCTGCGGGATAGGCTTCGGTGTTCCAGGCCGATCAAGCTCGGAATTGCTTGGAATTCGATTCGTGCTCCGTCGAACGAGAGCATCCGTCGGAGGAGGCGTCGGTCCCACGGAATTCGGATTGTTGTTCCAATTGCTAGATGACACCCGGTCCATTGCTTTGTTGTCCGCCTCCTTCGCCTCGCCACAGTTCAGCTCCAATCGACTTCCGGCCGGTAGCCCTGATCCGGCGGGCGCGTTCTTGATCGCGACCACGGACACGGAAATCGGGACCGCACTGGAAGCGGCTCTGTATCGCGGCGAGTTCGACGTCGGGGTTGCGATCAACGGTGGCGAAACGCTCCACTATCACGTCCAACCGGCGCCCTCCCGGTCAATTCGAAGCCTCTTCGAACAATGCAGTACGTCTCTATAGCTACACGAAACTCAGCCCGAGTGGCACAGACTGATCTCGTTTCGGTATGGCGCCCGATTGCCTGAAACAACTGCTCTTCGCAGTGCTCTCTTCGTACGACTTCCGGGCACATCATACCTATCTCCGACTCTGTCGTGCCTGCCCCCAAGTGGCCTGTCAGAATGTCCTCGAGTGCCTCATAGGTTGAAGGCCGACAGCGGCCTCCGGCGGAGCTCTCCGAAATCGACCGACTTCTGCTATAAACACACCATGAAGCGCGAAGACATCATTGCTCGGTTGCGGGAGAACAAAGCCGCGCTGCGGGCGCGGGGAGTGGCGCATGCGGCGCTGTTCGGCTCGCGTGCGCGGGGCGATGAGCGGGCCGACAGCGATACCGACATCATGATCGAATTCGATCCGGATGCGCGTGTGACCGTTTATGACTATGTCGCGCTCAAGGATTACATCACCGCGCTGTTCGACGACCCAGTCGATGTCGTGGATCGCGATGGGCTGGAGCCATATGTCCGCCCCTCCGTCGTCGTCGATGCGATCTATGCCTTCTGATGCGGTCTCGCAGTTTGAGCGCCGTCACAAAGCGCGCGCGTCAGCCCGGCCGCTACGCAGCCGTAGCAAACGGCTTGACATGAATGTCGCCGGCGCGTTGCTTGGCCTGCCAAAGGTCATGCCGCAACTGCATCTGCAGCCAGGTGTCGGCGGTTGACCATCCGGCCTTTTCAAGGCGGATTGCTCTTTTCCTCAGTGATAGTCGGAAGCCCATAGAAGAACGTGCGCTCACGCGCACGCCCCCTCACTCCGGCCGTCTCCCCACTGGGGAGAGGGGGCTTTACGCCGGAGCGCGATGTTCGGCCGCCGACATCCGAAACAAGCGCCGCGTCGGCGAAGTCGGCAACCTTGTGCATCACCGAGATTTCGGCACAGGGAGACCCTTTCGGAGTAAGTGGAATAATTCGAAATATTTTGTTCCAACGTTCCAAACAAGGATTATAGAAAAACGCGGTCATGTTGCGACCTGAAGTGCAGCATGCGCGCCTGGCCCCGTTACGGCCGATCAATAGAGAGCCAATATTTCATATAAACCAGGGAGGTGATCATGATCAGCAAATCTCCACTGATACCTGTAGTTATCGCTTGTCTCGGACTTTCCTCATCAGCATTCGCCGAGGAAGGTGACCGCGACGGTGACCACAAGGGAGCGGCCTGCAGCATTCCCGCCCAGATTGTGCAAAGCATCCAAAATACGCTCGCGCAGACCGTCCAACTGTCGAACGGTGGAATTTTCTCCCCGAACCGCATGTGGTCAGCCGTGGTGGACAGGGCTGGGCGCCTCTGCTCGGTCATCAAGATTGGCGATGCATGGCCTGGCAGCCGAGCGATTGCCATTGCCAAGGCGAGCACAGCGAACGACTTCAGTAACGATGCACTGGCGCTTTCCACCGCCAATCTTTATTCCCCGACGCAGCCTGGCGGTTCGCTTTATGGCCTCAACAACTCGAACCCGTTCAATCCCGAGTTCCTTCCGCTGGGCGAGGGTATCGGCGAAGTGCCCGGTGGTATCATCACCTTCGGTGGTGGCGTCGCGCTCTATTCCGGCGGGAAAGTGATCGGCGGCCTGGGCGTGAGCGGCGACAGCTCGTGTGCCGATCACACCATCGCTTATCGGATGCGGCGCGCTGTCGGGTTGGACAAAATCCCAAGCGGCGTCGGTTTCAATGGGACCGACAATATCGACTATCTAGGCGCCAACGAGGCTCCAAACGGGTTCAAGCACCCGCATTGTTTCCCGTCCGATATCCCGCCGGGCAATATCTAAGGCGATGGCAGCGAGGGCGGGTCAAGCACCCGCTCTCGGACAGTGATCGAGCCCGCCTCTCAGTTCCGCTCGCGCTCCGCGAATGCCGGTGCTTGCTCGGCGGCCCTGAACAAAGCGGCTGCTTTATTGACCGTTTCCTGCCATTCGGCCTCGGGGTCGCTGTCGGCGACCACGCCGCCGCCGGCTTGCACGTGGAGCATGCCGTCCTTGATCACCGCGGTCCTGAGCGCGATGCAGGTATCAAGTGCGCCATCGGAGCCGAAATAGCCGACCGCGCCGCCATAGACGCCGCGGCGCGATACCTCCATTTCGTCGATGATCTCCATCGCCCGGATTTTGGGCGCACCTGAGACCGTGCCGGCCGGGAAGCCGGCGAACAGCGCGTCGATCGCGTCCAGCCCGGGCTTCAGCCGGCCGGTGACGTTCGAGACGATGTGCATGACATGTGAATAGCGTTCGATCACCATCTTTTCGGTGACCTGGACCGAGCCGATTTCGGAGACCCGGCCGACATCGTTACGGCCGAGGTCGAGCAGCATCAGGTGTTCGGCGAGTTCCTTGGG
>CAZVYC010000017.1:0-6732 GCA_964631425.1 uncultured Rhodospirillales bacterium | reverse complement strand
GGGCTCGGCCAGCAGCTCGTCGGCCAATGCCTGGTCTTCCTCGTCGGTCTCGCCCCGCCGCCTGGTTCCCGCGATCGGCCGGATGGTGACCTCGCCATCGCGCACGCGCACCAGGATCTCGGGGCTCGACCCGACGACGGAGAAGCCGTCGAAATCGAGCAGGAACAGGAACGGTGAGGGGTTGAGGCGCCGGAGCGCTCGGTAGAACGCCAGCGGCGACGTGCCGAGCGGGGCGCTCATCCGATGGGACGGCACCACCTGGAAGGCATCGCCGGCGCGGATATAGTCCTTGGTCCGCTCGACGATCGCGCAGTATTCGGCCTGGCCGGTGTTCGATGCCGGCTGGGTCTTTTTCGCCCGCGCGCCGATCGGCGACAGGGCCGGGGTCGCGGGCAGGGGACACGATAGCGTCCGGATGACCGCGTCGACGCGTTCGTGCGCCGCCGCCTCGGCCTCTTTGACGGAAATGTCGTCGCGCGGCCAGACCGGCGTGATGATGCGCACGTCGCGCTCGATCGCGTCGAAGACTAGCACCAGACTCGGCCGCACCAGCACTGCATCCGGGACGCCGAGCGTGTCCGGGTTCGCGCCGGGCAGCCGCTCGATCAGCTTGATCATGTCGTAACCGAGATAGCCGAACAGCCCGCTCGCCATCGGTGGCAGGCCGGGCAGTGCCTCGATACGGCTTTCCGCCAGCAGCGCGCGGAGCGATTCGACCGCGCCGCCGGCAACCGGCGTGAACGGCCCGCGCGGCTGCTCCAGTGCGTCGCGGTTGATCTCGGGACGGCCCTCCTTGCAACGCCAGACCAGGTCCGGTGCAAGCCCGATCACCGAATAGCGGCCGAGGCTTTTACCGCCTTCGACCGATTCGAGCAGGAACGCATAAGGCTGCCCCGCGCACAGCTTCAGCATCGCCGAAACCGGTGTCTCGAGATCCGTGATCGCCCGGCGCCAGACCAGCTGCGGCTGTCGCGCGCAATAGCGCTGGGCGAAATTGTCGGCTTCGCCCGAATCCGCGTGGAGCATGGCGGTCATTGGCCGGCGACCTGCTGGACGGCATCCGGGTTGATCTTGACGCGTGTATCCTGGCGCAGACCGATCCGGTATTGCGCGAGGTCGTCGCCCTGCATCGCTGTGCTGACCTCGCGCGCGATGGTCCCGAGCGCGGCGCCCGCGGCCTTGGGATCGGCTTCCTTGATCTCCGACAGGCGTACGATGACGTGCGCATCGCCGGTGTCCGCCACAGTGACGTCCCCGACCTTCTCCATCCCGAACAGCGCGCTCACCAGGGCGGGCGAAATGCCGGCGGCCTGCGTGCCGCGCGTCAGCGCCGGAGTGGTTTCGAGCTTGACCCCGGCTTCGCTGGCGATCTGGTCCATCGGGGTGCCGGCGCGCGCCTTGGCGGCCAGCGCCTCCGCGCGCTTGGCGGTTTCCTCGGCCCGGCGCTGCCGGGTCCAGGCGGCGACGATATCCGCCTTGACTTCGGCCAGCGGCTTCAGCGCCGGCGGCGTCACGCTATCGAGCCGGACCGCGAAATAGGAACCATCCTTGGCGTCCTGGAACGCGCTGGTTTCGCCCTGATGCAGGTCGAAGGCGAGCGCGACCCAGGGAACCGGCGGCTTGGCGAATTTCGAGTCCTTGACCGCCGGCTCGCCCGTGGCGTCCACGGCGGGAACCTTGATCGTCTTGGCGTTGAGGCTGGTGGCGACATCCTCCATCGAGGCGCCGGCCGAGAGTTTGTCGCCGATCTTGTCGATCTGGTCGGACAGCCGGTCGGCCGCGCCCTCGCGCTTCAGCTCGGCGATGAGCTTGGGCTTGGCGTCGTCGAAGGTGATCACATGGCCCGGCTGGATGTCGTCGACATGGACCACGTGCCAGCCAAGCGGTGTCTGGACCGGCCCCACCGTGGCACCCTTCGCCGCGGCGAAGACGGGCGTGCGTAACGCCTCGGGAAATTCGGCCTGCGCCAGGAAATCAAGCGTGACCGGCTGCGCCTTGGCGCTGCCGGCGGCATCGGCAAGGGACTTGCCGGACTGCACCGCCTTGGCGACTGCATCGGCCGCTGCCTGGTCGGGCAGCACGATTTGGGTAATTTTGCGTTTTTCCGGCGCGACAAAGTCGGCCTTGTGCGATTCGTAGGCCGCGCGCAGATCGTCGTCCGAGGGCGTGATCTCATCCTCGAACAGGCCGGGCCCGAGCGGCAGCACGGTGAAGGCCCGGTATTCCGGCGCGGTGAACTCCACCGCGTGCTTTTGGTAATACGCCTCGATATCGGCGTCGCTGGGTGGGGCCACGTTCGTGGCCGACGCGTTCGGGATCGCCACGGTCTGGGCTACGCGCTGCTCGTTGCGATAGCGATAGATGTCGGCGACCAGCGCCTTGGGCGCGGTGGCACTCTCTGCGATGGGGTTGATCAGCAGTTGCCGCGCCAGGTTCTGGCGAACCTGGTTGGCGAAATAGGCTTCAGACATCCCCTGGTTTTCCAGCAGCATCCGGAAGCGGCCAGGGTCGAAGCGATGATCCATACCGGCGAAGGCGGGCTCCGACTGCACCACGTCGCGCACCAGCACATCGCTGATGCGAAAGCCGTCCTTCGCCGCCTTGCTGTCGAGCAGCGTATCGTTGACCATCCGGTCGAGTACCGCCTGGGCGATCTCCTGCTTCTGCTGCGGCGTCGGGTTGAAGCCGCCGGGTGCGTTCCGCTGCAGCGCCTGCAACTGTCGGTGATATTCCTGGGACAGCTGGTTCAGCGAGATTGCCGTGCCGCCGACCTTGGCGGCGTCGTTCGCGCTGGTGGCGCTTAGCACCAGGTCGCGAAACCCATACCCGACGCCGAGCAGGCCGAAGGTCCCCACAAGAACGGCGAAGAACACCTTTCCGACGACGGAATTGATTATCGTACGAAAACCTTGAAGCATCGACCTGACTTGCAGCGGTAAGCGGCCCCTGGATGGGCCTTTAAAGAGGCGGGTATCTTAGGGGTTGCCCCGCCGACGGGCAATCGGCTCGCGGGAAGGTGCAGGATGGCAATCAGCTTTGGTTGAAATCGGCTGGTGGAAAGGAGAAGGGGGGAATACCCGCGCCGATGTCGACGAAGCGGAAAGTCGGGGACGCATCGAGCTGCGGCAGCACGGCAGTGTTCTGCCAAGCGACGGCGTCGATCGAGGCGATTGCAACCAGAAGCACGGGCATAGCCTCCGGCCGCTCCGGGTCCAAGGGTAGCAGGATCACCTCATGCGGATTTTCGGCCCCCGTCGAGAACTTCAGGGGAATTTCGAGAATCGCGGCGCAGGGTTGCTTCGCCATCATGAAGAAACGATAGCCCGCCGCCCGGTGCAGTGACGGCCCATAGAGATGGACGACGTTGCGGCCGGTCAGCTCGAACCCGAGCGTGCGGTGAAGGGCTGTGCCGGCCAACCTGCAGATCGTGACGTTGGCATCCCGAACCTCGAACAGCGCCACATGTGGCAGAAATCGCACCAGATCGGCAGGTTCGACCTCCGCGCGCGTCGGGCGCAGCCGATTGCCGCGCAACGCTTGCTAATAGTCGAGGATAAAGCCGCACGGCTCTGTTCTGGGTGGCGGTCCGATCTCCAGTTTCAAGGTGTGTGTTAGTCGCAGTTCACGGCTGGAGGGCGCAGTCATCTGGAGGGCGCAGTCATTATGGGAACCCGTGATCATTCGTGCGCCAGGCCCTGCAGCGCATGCCGTCAGTTTACCGGGATTGGCTGCGAAAATTAAGCGCGAAAGGCGACGGTGCCCTTCAGCGCGCCGGCTGGTCGCGACGGGTCGAACTGTCGAGCAAGGATTGCAGCCTGATCGGCCTGTAGCCCCGCGCATCCACGCCGACATCGAACTGACGCGGCTGCGGCTTCATCCGGCCGTGGCTATGGCCGTGGAGATTGAGGCTGCCGCGGTTCTGGCGGTTCCAGCTACGGAACGGGTAATGGCAGAGCACGAGGAAATGGCCGTCGCGTTCGATCTCGGCATAGGGCACCACCAGCGCCCAGCCTTGCTCGACGCCCGGGGTAACATCGTTGTTCCCGGCCACCAGGTGCTTGCGCCCGTTGAGCTTCGGCAACAGGGCCGCGGCACCTTGAGCGGTGCGGGCGAAGTCGCCCAAGTGCCAGACCTCGTCCTCCCGTCCCACGACATCGTTCCACGCCGCGATCAGGGCGGCGTCCATCTCCGCGACGGAGGCGAAAGGGCGGCGATACAGGTTGAGCACGCGATGGTCGCCGAAATGGGTATCGCTAGTGAAGAAAGTCGCCATCCGGAACGAGCCGCATCCTTGATCTAGTCATAGAGTGCGGGAGGACCAGGTGACTAACAAGGTTCCGGGTGACGGACCCGACGCCGCTCAACCCCGGCGATGGGCAGGGGAGTTGGCGGGGCCTGGCCCGAGTGACCAGTTACCGATTTGCCGTCATTGCAAGCGGAGCGAAGCAATCCATATTCTGCCCACTAGCATGGATCGCCACGTCACCTCGCTCCTCGCGATGACGGGAAATTGTGATGGACCGCGTCACACGAAAAGTTGATCCGGACCGATGATACGGATTATCCACGCGCGATGTTTGATCAGATTGTCGATTTCTTCACGCCCGGCGGAGGGCAGGACCAATGGGTCCGTCCCGACCGGTTGCAGATCGCCGTCGCTGCGCTGCTGGTTCAGGCGGCCACCATGGACGACAGGTTCGACGCCGCGGAGCGTACCGCGATCCGCCAGCTGCTGGCGGCGCGGTTCGGGCTCGGGCCGGACCAGGTCGAGCATCTGCTGGCAACCGCCGAGCAGGCGTCCGAGCGATCGAGCCAGCTGTACGCATTCACGCGAGTCGCCGCCGAGCGGCTCAATGTCGATGAGCGGGTGGGGCTGATCGAAATGCTGTGGGAGGTGGCTTATGCCGACGGCGTGCTTCACCCCGACCAAGATGCGCTGGTGCGTCGAATCGCCGGTCTGATCTATGTTTCCGACCGTGATCGCGGGGAAGCGCGCAAGCGCGTGCTGGCCCGGCGCGCCGCCGCGACTCGCAACGACAAACAAGGCAAGGGACCCTAGAGCATGGGCAAGCGGACGCTGTTGATCGCCGGCAACTGGAAGATGAACGGCACGCGAGCCGACGGAGAACGCTTCGTCTCCCAGCTCGGCGGCATCGGTCCCAGGGCGCTGCCGGACCGCGCATTGCTCGTCTGCCCGCCCGCGACGCTGATCGGATCAATGGCCGCACCGCTCGAAGCACTCGGCGTGAAGATCGGTGCGCAGGATTGCCATAACGAGGTGAGAGGCGCCTTCACCGGCGACATCTCGGCGGCGATGCTGTGCGACCTTGGCTGCAGCCATGTCATCGTCGGCCATTCCGAGCGGCGGGCGATGCATGGCGAGACCGACGCAATAATCCAGGCAAAGGCCAGGGCCGCCCTGGCACAAGACCTGATCCCCATCATCTGCGTCGGTGAAACGCTGGCGGAGCGCGAAGCCGGGCAGGCGGAAACAGTCGTGCGCGGCCAGGTGGCCGGCTCCGTGCCGGACGGTATCGATCCGGATGTCCTCGTTGTTGCCTATGAGCCGGTCTGGGCCATCGGCACTGGCCGCGCGGCCACCCTCGACGATATCGCGGCCATGCATCATGTGATACGCGACGCGCTGAAGGCGAAGACAGTGGACCCCGAGCGGGCCCTCATTCTCTATGGCGGGTCAGTGAAGCCGGCCAATTCCGGGGAAATCCTGGCGCTCGACGAGGTGGATGGCGCGCTGATCGGCGGCGCCAGCCTGGATGCCAGCGATTTCATGAGGATCGCCGATTCGTCTGCCACGTAGGGGATACTTGGCAAAGGCGCATTCGAACGGGTACAACCCGCCATCTTTTTTGGCCGACCGGTTTGCCGTTCGGCCGTGACCGGATTCGATATGGAAGCTCTCCTTCGCGTATTTCAAGTGTTTCTCGCCATCGGGCTGATTGGCGTCGTGCTGCTGCAGCGCTCCGAGGGCGGCGGGCTCGGCATCGGGTCGTCGGGTGGCATGGGGTCGTTCATGAGCGTGCGCGGAACGGCGAATTTCCTGACGCGCGTCACCGCAATCCTGGCGGCGCTGTTCATGATCACCTGTCTCGCGCTTGCCCTGATCGCCAAGCCGGCCCAGGCTCCCCGCTCGATCTTCGACACGCCGGCGCCTGTCCCCGCGCCGGTCGCGCCCGTGACGCCGCTTGGCCAAACACCGGCGGTTCCGGCGCCGGCTCCGGCGGAGAAGGCACCCGAAACGGCTCCGCCGACGCCCCAGGCTGAGGCGCCAGCCGCGCCGCCGGCGCCGTCCGCGCCGACGACCGAGGCGCCCGTGACCGCGCCTCCGCCCGCGGCCGCGCCTGCCACGCCCGCGCCTTCCGTGCCGCCGGTCGTCAGTACTCCAACGATCGAAATTCCGGCCGCGCCGACGCAGCAGCCGGCCACGAAGCCGTCGGCGGCAAAGCACAAAAAGACGGGCGCGGCCCATCCGTCCGGACAGTGACGTTCATAGGCAGGCGGACTAGACTTCCTCCGGTGTCGCCCGAGTCGCCGGAGGGAGGTCGAGGTCGCCCATGACGCGCTTCATCTTTATCACCGGCGGCGTGGTCTCCTCGCTCGGCAAGGGGCTGGCATCGGCGGCGCTGGGCTCGCTGCTGCAGACGCGCGGATTCAAGGTCCGGCTACGCAAGCTCGACCCCTACCTCAACATCGACCCGGGCACGATGAGCCCGA
>CAZVYC010000016.1:0-38018 GCA_964631425.1 uncultured Rhodospirillales bacterium | reverse complement strand
CTCCGCCCCGGCGCCGCTGCCGAACGCGAGCGGCAGAGCCCCCAGGATCGCGGCCATCGTCGTCATCATGATCGGCCGAAAGCGTGTGAGCGCCGCCTGGAGGATCGCCGGTTCAGGCGACAACCCTTCCTCACGCTCCGCCGCAAGGGCGAAGTCGAGCATCATGATCCCGTTCTTCTTGACGATGCCGATCAGCAGCAGGATTCCGATGATCGCCATCACCGAGAGGTCATAGCCGCACAGCAGGATCGCGAGCAGCGCCCCGATCCCGGCAGACGGAAGCGTCGAGAGGATGGTCAGAGGATGAACGACACTCTCGTAGAGGATGCCCAGCACCAGATAGACGGCAATCATCGCCGCGAGAATAAGATAAGGCTGGCTGGCGAGGGATTCGCGGAACGCCCGGGCGCTGCCCTGGAAATCGCCGACCAGCGTATCGGGCTTGCCTACTGCCCCGGCCGCTTGCCCCACGGCGGTGACGGCGTCACCAAGGGACACGCCCGGCGCCAGGTTGAAGGACAGCGTGACTGCCGGAAACTGGTTCTGGTGATTGACCGCGACCGGTGCGGTCGAGCTACTGATCTTGACGAATGTGCTGAGCGGCACCTCGGCGCCAGTGGTCGCGGAGCGGACATAGAGCGTGCGTAGCGCCTCTTCGTCCTCCTGCCATTTCGGCTCGAGTTCCAGGATCACCTTGTATTGATTCACCTGGGTGAAAACGGTGGCCACCTGCCGCTGGCCGAAGGAATCGTAGAGCGTATCGTCGATCGTCTGCAGGGATACGCCAAAGCGCTCTGCCGTCGCCCGGTCAATGGTCAGCATGGTTTGCGCGGATTGGGATTCGAGGTCGATGGCGACATCGCGCAGCTCAGGCAGGGCACGGAGCTTTTCGAACAGGATCGGCGCCCAATGATAGAGCTCGCCGATGTCGGGGTCCTCGAGCGTGTATTGGTACTGTGTTTTGCTGGGCCGCGCACCGATCTGGATATCTTGGCGCGCCTGCAAATAGACCGAAGCGCCCATCACCTCCCTGAGCTTGGGCCGGAGGCGGGCGATCACCTGGTCGGCAGTCGCGTGGCGCTCGGCGAAAGGCTTCAGATTGATCTGGATACGACCGCCGTTCAGGATGCTTGTGCCGACATAGGAATAAATGCTGTCGACATCGGGATCGGCCATTACGATTTGTGCCAGGCGCTGCTGCCGCTCCGCCATCGCCCGGCTTGACATATCGGGCGCGCCTTCGGTCGTGCCGACGATCTGGCCGGTGTCCTGTTGTGGGAAGAATCCCTTCGGCGCCTCGGCATAAAGGACCACGCTGAGGATCAGCGTCGCGACCATGGTGAGGAAGGTCATCCTCTGGTGCCGCAGCACGAAGGCGAGGCTTCGCGCGTAGGCGGCGTGTACCCGCGCAAAACGATCTTCGGCCCAGCGTAGCGCGCGACCCTCCGAGTCCCGCCGATGCTCGCGTAGCACGCGGGCACACAGCATCGGCGTCAGCGTGACGGAAACCACGCCCGACACCAGGATGGCCGCGCTGACGGTGATCGCGAATTCGCGGAACAGCCGCCCGACGACCCCTCCCATCAGCAGCACCGGAATGAAGACGGCGACCAGCGACAAGGTCATCGACAGGATGGTGAAACCGACCTGCCGCGCGCCACGGAGCGCCGCCAGACGTGGCCGATGCCCCGCTTCGAGGTGGCGGGCGATGTTCTCGATCATGACGATCGCGTCGTCGACCACGAAGCCGACCGCGATCGTCAGCGCGATGAGCGACAGATTGTTCAGGCTGTAATCAAGCGCATACATCACTGCGAAGGTGCCGATGAGCGAGACCGGGATGACGAGGCTGACAATGGCCGTCGCCCACAGATCATGCAGGAAGAGGAGCACGACCATGACCACGAGCGCGACGCTGATCAGCAGGGTGAACTGCACGTCGGCGACCGAGGCGCGGATGGTCTGTGTCCGGTCGCCGACCACGGCCACATCGACGCCGGCCGGCAGGCCGTTGAGGATCGTCGGAAGCTCGGACTTCACGATCCCGATGATGTTCGCGACGTTGTAACCGGGCTGTTTGTGGACGTCGACGATGACGCCGGGCCGGGTCTTGAACCAGCCTTTCACCTTCGAGTTCTCGACTCCATCCAGCACCGTCGCGACGTCGCCGAGCCGGACGGGCGCCCCCGCCCGATAGGCGACGATGAGGTCGCGAAAGCCGGCGGCATCGAAAATCTGGTCGTTCGCCGCGATCGTGGATGCGCGATAGGGCCCATCGAGGATGCCCTTCGCGCCATTCGTCGTGGCCGCGGCGATCGCGGCGCGCACATCCTCCAGGCCAATGCGGAGCTTGGCGATGACCGTCGGGTTGACCTGAATGCGGATGGCGGGTTTCTGCTCCCCATTCATGTCGACGAGACCCACGCCATCGACATGCGCCAGCCGCGGAATGATGAAATTGTCGGCGTAGGAATCGACATCGCGCACCGCGAGCGTGTCGGACGTCAGCGCCAAGGAGATGATCGAAGAGGCGGCCGGATTGACCTTTTCATAAGTGGGCGGGTTGGGCAGGTCCTTGGGCAGGAGGCCGGCGGCCGCGTTGATCGCGGTTTGCACGTCCTGCGCCGCGCCCTCGATGTTGCGATTGAGGGCGAACTGGATCGCGATGTTCGTGCGACCAAGCGTGCTGGACGAGGTCATCTCCGTGACACCGTTGATCTGGCCGAGCGCGCGCTCTAGCGGGGCCGCGACCGCGGTCGCCATCGTATCCGCGCTGGCGCCCGGCAACGAGGCCGAGACCTGGATCGTCGGAAAATCGATGTCCGGCAGGGACGAGATCGGCAGCAGCGCATAGCCGACGAGGCCGAGAAGAAGGATTCCGGCCGTCAACAGCCCGGTCGCGATCGGGCGCGCAATGAAAGGCGCGGACAAATTCATCCTTCGAGCCCCTTGCGCCCGCTGATCGTGACACCTGCCGTCTCCGAGCATGCCAGATTCGGGATTGCAATCCTGTGACAGGCAGATTGGGAGTTGGCAATGTTACGCGGCTTTGGGGCACGCAGACCGCGGAATCCGCTTCATATCGCTGTGGTTCGGCTGCTACCGTCATGGATGTGGCCATGACCCAGAGGGCTGATGATGAATTTTCCCGCGCTGACGTCCGCCTATGCCGGCATATTGGGCGTGATCTTCATGGTCCTGTCGTTGTGGGTCATCGGCGGCCGCGGGCAATATCGCGTCGTCCATGGCGACGGCGGCAGGGCCGAACTGAACCGCCGCATCCGAGCGCACGCGAATTTCGCCGAATACGTGCCGATGATCCTGGTGCTGGTCGGCCTATTCGAGGTTTCGGGCGGCAGCCGCGCCGGGGTGCACGCAATGCTGGCGCCCCTGACCCTGGCGCGCCTGATGCATCCTGTCGGCATGCTGGCCCGCGAAGGATCGCCCCAGCAATTTATCTTCCGTGCACCGAGCGCGCTGGCGACGCTGCTGGTGCTCCTCGCCGCCTCGGCGATGCTGCTGTCCCGCGTGCTGTAGGCCCGAAGCGCCTACCGGACCGAGCTGTGCCAATCCGATCTGCGGTCCCTGTCAAAAATTGGCACAGTTGAGGCTTGCACAGCACGCCAATCGCCCCACATTTGCGGCGCAGTTCAACACAACACACAACGACCAGATGACCACCGAACAAGATGCCAAGCTGCCGTTCCAGGCCGAAGTCAGCCGCCTGCTCGATATCGTCGCCAATGCGCTCTATTCCGACAAGGAAGTGTTCCTGAGGGAGCTGATCTCCAACGCCGCCGACGCCTGCGACCGGCTGCGCTACGCCGCGATAACGCGGCCGGAGCTGACCGAGGGCGGACCGGAACTCGGTATCCGCCTAGTCGTCGACAAGGAGGCGCGGACGCTGACCGTGTCGGATACCGGCATCGGCATGAACCGCGACGAGCTGATCGAGAATCTAGGCACGATCGCGCGCTCCGGCACGTCGGCCTTCCTGTCCAAGCTCGGCGACGCCAAGAAGGACGTGAACCTGATCGGCCAGTTCGGCGTCGGCTTCTATTCCGCCTTCATGGTCGCGGACCGGGTGACCGTGGTGAGCCGCCATGCCGGCGAACCCCAGGGCTGGCGCTGGGTGTCGGAGGGCAAGGGCGAGTTCTCGATCGGCCCGGCCGAAAAGCCCGAGCGCGGCACCGACATTACCTTGCATCTCAAGGAGGGCGAGGACGAGTTCCTGGAGGAGTGGCGGCTGAAGCAGGTCGTCACGCGATACTCCGATCATATCGCCTTTCCGATCCGTTTCGGGACGGACGAAAAGAACATCAACCACGCGGCAGCTTTGTGGACCCGGCCCAAGTCAGAGATCACTGAGAACGAGTACAAGGAGTTCTACCACCACGTCGCCCACGCGTTTGACGAGCCGTGGGCGACGCTGCATTGGCGCGCGGAAGGCGTGATCGATTATACCGCGCTCTTGTTCGTGCCCAAGACACGGCCGTTCGATCTCTCCGATCCGGGCCGCAAGCACGGGGTCAAGCTCTACGTCAAGCGGGTGTTCATCACCGAGGGTACGGAGGGGCTGATCCCGCCCTATCTGCGGTTCCTGCGCGGCGTGGTCGAGAGCGAGGATCTGCCGCTCAATATCAGCCGCGAAATGCTGCAGCTGTCCCCGATCCTGGCCAAGATCCGCTCAGGCGTGACCAAGCGCGTGCTGGGCGAGCTCGCCAAGCGGGCGGAGAAACCGGAGGAGTATGC
Organism: uncultured Rhodospirillales bacterium; assembly: GCA_964631425.1. GTDB lineage: Bacteria > Pseudomonadota > Alphaproteobacteria > BOG-932 > Roseiterribacteraceae > BOG-932. Next base: position 33,266 of record CAZVYC010000016.1, on the reverse strand, counting down.
CGAATTCTGGAGCAATTTCGGGCCGGTGCTGAAGGAAGGCCTGTATGAGGACCACGAGAACCGGGCTGAATTATTCAAGGCCGTTCGCTTTCGCTCGACCGCCGGCGAGGGGCTGGTGTCGCTGGCCGACTATGTCGGCCGGATGCGGCCGGGCCAGGAGGCGATCTATTACCTGACCGGGGACAACGCCGCGTCGCTGCGCCACAGCCCGCATATCGAAGGGTTCAAGTCGCGCGGTATCGAGGTGCTGCTGCTGACCGACTCGATCGACGAGTTCTGGCCGCAGATCGCGCATGAGTATGAAGGCAAGAAGCTGAAGTCGGTTACGCGGGCCGGCGACGATCTGGCGAAGGTCGAGCTGCTTGAGGACAAGAAGGACCAGGCGGCGGAGAAGCCGAGCGACGGTGAAACCGCGACCCTGATCGCGCTGATCAAGACAGTACTGGACGACAAGGTGAAGGATGTGCGGGTGTCGCCATCGCTCACCGAAAGCGCGGTAAGATTGGTGGCGGCCGAGGGCGCGCCGGATATCCATCTGGAGCGGCTGCTGCGCATGCACGGGCAGGCGCCGGAGGCGACGCCGCACGTATTGGAGATCAATCCCGGCCACGCGCTGATCCGCAGCATGGCGAAGCGGGCGGCGCAGGGCGGCGCCAGCGACCTGCTGGCCGACCGAATCTGGCTGCTGTTCGACCAGGCGCGAATCCTGGAGGGCGACACGGTGCTGGATGCCGCGGCCTTCGCCAAGCGGCTGGCGGGGGTGCTTGAGGCGGGGGTTTAGGAGTACGGCGTAGAGCGGAAAAGCGGAGCGCATTCCGCCGAGTTTCCGGCTACAGCGGACCGGCGGAACGCGCTGTCGCTTTTCCGCCCTACAGTTTGAATTCCCGTCACGCCTCCTCAGCCGTGATCTGGCGAAGGCTTTGTTCGAAGACGGAGGCCGTCTGGCCGCCGGAGATCAGGTATTTGCGGTTGATAACGATGGAGGGCACGGAGCGGATTCCGGCCTGGATCCAGCGCTGCTCCGCCGCCTGGACCTCGGCGCGGTAGCGGCCGGTCGACAGCACCTCCCGCGCCTCTGCGCCGTCGAGGCCGACGCTTTCCGCCGTGGCGACCAGGATGTGGTGGTCGGCGATGTTCAGGTTCTCGGTGAAATAGGCAGCGAACAGAGCCTGCTTGAGCGCGACCTGCTGGCCCTTGAGCCCGGCCCAATGCAGGAGGCGGTGGGCATCGAAGCTGTTATAGATGCGGCCGTCCTTCTTCATCGACATGGTGAACCCGACCTCGGCCGCGCGAGCGCGGAGTGCGTCGCGGGCGCCTTCCATCTGGTCAAGCGTGCGGCCGAACTTCTCGCGGATATGCTCGGCCATCCCCTGCCCTTCGGGCGGCATGCCGGGATTGAGCTCGAACGGCTGCAGCTGGATGGTCGGCTCGACCACATCGGTGAGGCGCGCGAGCGCGGTCTCCAGCTCGGCGAGGCCGATGGCGCACCACGGGCAGACCACGTCGGAAACAAAATCGATCTGCATCGGCTTGGGCATAGGGCAGCGTCTATCGGTAAGGGTGGCTGGATCGGTCACGCTCGGACACAGGGTCCACGAAATGGAGCGCCGGTGCAATGGACTGTGCGGTTTGCGATACCCCTCGCCCAACGGGGAAAGGGTTGATCGCCGCTCTGATCTTGTCATTGGCCCAACCGTAGTCGATCCTGCCCTAAAGTGCCGATGGCCGTTGGAAGCCGCGTGGGGGAACCGCGGTTCGTCGAAACGGGTCCGTCGGCGCAAAGCGACATTGGGAGGAAGCACGTGGATGGGGACGCCGCTGAGGCACAACAGGTCGACGCCGTCATTGTGGGGGCCGGGTTCGGCGGGATGTATGCGGTGCATCGGGCGCGGGAATGCGGGCTCTCGGTCACGGCGTTCGAGGCGGGCGAGGATGTCGGCGGCACATGGTACTGGAACCGCTATCCGGGGGCGCGGTGCGACGTCGAGAGCGTGGAATACCAGTACGGGTTTTCCGAGGAGATCGCGAAGGGTTGGACCTGGACGGAGCGCTATGCTGGGCAGGCCGAGATCATGCGCTACGCCGATTATGTCGCGACCAAGCTGGATCTGCGCAGGGATATCAAGTTCAACACGCGGGTGACGGCAGCCACCTATGACGAAGCGGCCGGGCGCTGGCTGGTCGAGACCGACAGCGGCGATCGCGTGTCGGCGCAATTCTGCATCCTGGCGACGGGATGCCTGTCGGCGGCGCGGGTACCGGACGTTCCGGGACTCAAGGATTTCAAGGGCAAGTGGTATCATACCGGCGGCTGGCCGCACGAGAAGGTCGACTTCACGGGCCAACGGGTGGCGGTGATCGGCACCGGCTCGTCCGGCGTGCAGAGCATTCCGATGATCGCCGAGGAGGCAAGGCAGCTCTACGTGTTCCAGCGCACGCCCAATTTCAGCCTGCCTGCGCTGAATGCGCCGATGGACCCGGCCTATGTGCAGGCGATGAAGGACAGCTTCATGGAGGACCGCCGGCGCGCCCGCGCGACAAATAGCGGGGCCCGGATGGCGATGAACGACCAGTCCGCCCTGACCGTCGATGCCGACGAACGGCAGCGCAACTTCGAGACCCGCTGGGAACAAGGCGGGTTCGTCTTCATGACGTCGTACAATGACCTGTTCACCAACCGCGAGGCCAACACACTAGCTGCGGATTTCGTGCGCGAGCGGATCAAGCGCAAGGTGAACGACTCCGAGGTCGCGGCGCTGCTGACGCCCACCAACCATCCGATCGGAACCAAGCGGCTCTGCCTCGACTCCAATTATTACGAGACCTACAACCTGCCGCACGTCCACCTGATCGACATCTCGAAAACGCCGATCGAGCGGATCACGCAGAATGGGGTGAAGGCGGGCGGCCGGGACTATGCCGTCGACGCCATCGTGTTCGCGACCGGCTTCGACGCCATGACGGGGTCGCTTCTGAGGATCGACATAAGAGGCAAGGGCGGGCTGACCTTGAAGGAGAAATGGGCAGCGGGGCCCAGGACCTATCTGGGGCTGCAAACCGTGGGCTTCCCCAATTTGTTCATGATCACCGGGCCGGGGAGCCCGTCGGTGCTGGTGAACGTGATCATCGCGTGCGAGCAGCATGTCGACTGGGTGATGGAATGCATCGGCTACATGCGCACCCACGGATTCGGCGTGATCGAGGCGGAGCCGGACGCGGAGGATCGGTGGGTAGAGCATGTGAACGAGAAGGCGCATCAGACGCTCTATCCCCAGGCCAATTCCTGGTATCTGGGCGCGAACGTGCCGGGCAAGCCAAGGGTATTCATGCCCTATGTCGGCGGATTCGCGACCTATGACCGGATCTGCAAGGACGTGGTGGCGAAGGGATATGAGGGGTTCAGCCTAGCCTGAAACCCAAGGTCTCCGAGCCTTAGATCTCGCGATGGACCTGGGCGTGGGCAAGAAGGGCGAAGAGGCCGGTGCCGCCCGCGATGTTGCCGACGAGCGCCGGAAGGATGATGCCCCCCAGCGCATGGCCGAGACTCACCTTGCCGGCGAAAAGAAGCAGGAAACTCTCGGCGCTGCCGGCGATCACGTGTGTGAAGTCCCCGAGCGCGATCGCATAGGTCAGCGACAGCACGATCCAGAATTCGCCATTGGTCACACCGGCACGAATCCAGGCTGCCGAAGCAATAAGAAAACCGGCCGGAATACCCTGAAGCAGGATATCAAGTGGCGATTTGCCGAGCAGCGCGCTTGAAACATCAAGCATGCCGCCCAACAAGTCGCGGCTGACGAAATGCAACTGCACATTCATGACCGCCGCCGCGGCCGCACCGACAAGGTTGGCGATGAAGACGATGCCCCAGAGTTTGGCGGTGGCCGGGACTTTGCCCCAGCTGCGCTCGGCCAGAACCGGCAGCACGGCGACGACTGTCTGCTCGGTGAACAGCTGCATGCGTCCCAGGATGATCATGATGAAGCCGAGGCTGTAGCCAAGCTCCACGACGGCCTGGTGCGCGGGCAGGCTGGCGGGAAGCTTGCGGCTGAGCGCGCCCTCGGTGATCACCGAGGCCATGATAGTGATGCCGCCGGCGATGCCCGACCAGAAGAGCGAACTCGGAGGCCGTGCCAACTCCTCCTCGCCCTGGCGGCGAACGACATCATAGACGAGACGGCTGCGCGGCGCTGCGAGCTGGCGCGCCTCCTCTTCTTCCTCTGGTCTGAGCCCCTGCTGCCCCTCGCCGTCCGCCATGTGTGCCCCGTCGCGTCTCGCCTTTGGTCGGAACGGTGCAGCGCGGCAAGGGTTGCCCCACACTGTGAATTTCGCGAGCCCCGTCGTGCGCTTTCACTCTGCCCGGCCGCCGTATGGCAGATTGAGCGGATGTCGCGCCCATACCCCTTGGTTCGCGTGTCCTATCGCGCTAGCGTACCCGAATCATGCTTTCTATCCTGATCGCGAATTCCAAGGGCGGCTGCGGGAAGTCGACCTTGACGACGAATCTGTCCGCCGCGCTGGCGCTGGCGGGCCATGAAGTCCTGCTTGCCGATGCCGACCGGCAGAAATCAAGCCTGACCTGGGCGGAGCGACGGCCGAAAGGCGCCAAGCCGATCGAGGCCGCCGACTGGACCAAGGATATCGGCGAAGTGCCCAAGAAGGTCACGCGGCTGGTGATCGACGGGCCGGCTGGTCTGCGCAAAGAGAGTTTCGAGACGCTGGTGGCGCTGGCGGACCTGATTATCATGCCGGTGCTGCCCTCGACCTTCGACCACGAGGCGAGCACTACGTTCCTCAAGAGGCTCGATGCGCTGAAATCGATCCGCAAGAACCGGAAAGGCGTCGCCATCGTCGGCAACCGCATGCGCGACCGGACGCGGGCGGCGGAGCGGCTGGACCGATTCCTGGAAGGGTCGGGACACACGGTGGTCGCGCGACTCAGGGACAGCCTTATCTACAGCGATGCAGCGATGACCGGGCTTTCGATCTTCGAACTGAAGTCGACGCGGCCGGTGGTGCGCGAGGATTGGCAGCCGCTGGTCGACTATATCGAGCACGGCGTGCTGTGACGGCTTCATGTGCGGCCTGACCGGGATCTTCGATACGGCAGGCGCGCGGCCGATCAACCCCGGCGTGCTGGCGGCGATGAACGATTCGATCGCCCATCGCGGGCCGGACGGCGACGGCTTCCTGCTGGAGCCGGGGATCGGGCTCGGGCATCGGCGGCTCGCGATCATCGACCTCGCGACCGGCGACCAGCCGATCTTCAACGAGACCGGTGATGTAGGCGTCGTGTTCAACGGCGAGATCTATAATTACCGGGAAACGATCGCGGAGCTGACGGCGCTGGGGCACCGCTTTCGGACCCAAAGCGACACGGAAGCGATTGTGCATGGCTGGGAGGAATGGGGCCCGGCCTGCGTCGATCGGTTCCGCGGCATGTTCGCCTTCGCGCTGTGGGATCGCAGGCGGCAGACATTGTTCCTGGCGCGCGATCGGCTGGGCAAGAAGCCGCTCTATTACGCGCTGCTGCCGGACGGGCAGCTGGTGTTCGCCTCCGAAATGCGGGCGATGCTGTGCCACCCGGGCGTGGAACGGCGGATCGACCCGGCCGCGGTCGACGGCTATCTGGCGCTGGGGTATGTGCCGGAGCCGGGATCGATCTACCGTGGTATCCAGAAGCTGCCCGCGGCGCATTACCTGATGGTCGAGCGCGGCAAAGCGGGACCCGAGCCGCGGCGGTACTGGACGCTCAAGTTTGCTCCAACGCCGATGGACGAGGCGGACGCGGCGGCGGAACTGATCTTGCGGCTGCGCGAGGCGACCCGGTTGCGGCTGGTGTCGGACGTACCCTTGGGCGCGTTCCTGTCGGGCGGAGTCGATTCCTCGGGCGTGGTCGCGATGATGGCAGGGCTGAAGAGCGACCCGGTCGAGACCTTCGCGATCGGCTTCGGCGGAGCGGAGGACGAACTCGCCTATGCCCAGGCCGTGGCCGACCGGTACCGCACGCACCATACAGCCGAGCGGTCGGCGGTCGATTACCTGGAGGCGATCGACGCGCAGGCGGCCATTTTCGGCGAGCCATTCGCCGACAGCTCGGCAATTCCAACCGGCAGAGTGTCGGAGGTGGCGCGGCGGCATGTGACGGTGGCGCTATCGGGCGACGCCGGGGACGAGCTGTTCGCCGGGTATCGCCGCTACCGCTTCCATATGGCGACCCAGCGGCTGCGCGGGCGGATTCCGGGGGGGATCAGGCGGCCGCTTTTCGGACTGCTGGGACGGGTTTATCCCAAGGGCGATCGCTGGCCGAAATGGCTGCGCGCCAAAACCACCTTCCAGGAGCTGTCGGACGACGAGGCCGAGGGCTATTACCGGACGGTCTGCAAGGTTCCGGACGAGGTGCGGCGCGAATTGCTGTCGCCGAGCCTGATCGGCGCGCTCGACGGTTATCGGCCGGCGGCGTTGATTCGGGCGGCGATGGACCAGGCGGGGACCGACGACCCGATGGCGCGGGCGCAGTTCGCCGATATCCAGACCTATCTGGTGGGCGACATCCTGACCAAAGTCGATCGCGCCAGCATGGCGCATTCGCTCGAGGCCCGTGCGCCGCTGCTCGACCATGAGCTGGTGGAATGGGCGGCGACAGTGCCGCCCGATCTCAAGATCCGCTCGACCGGCGGCAAGTATCTCCTGAAGAAAGCGCTCGAACCCTACGTGCCGCACGAGAATCTATACCGGACGAAACAGGGTTTCGCGACCTCGCTGGCGCCGCAATTTCGCGGTGCGGGTGCGGAGCGTGTGCGGGAACGGCTGAACGGCGTGCTGTTCCGCGATTGCGGACTCTTCGACGCGGGCGCGGTTTCGAAGATGGTTGAGCAGCACGCGTCTGGCGACTTCGATCACAATCAGGCGATCTGGCAGCTGCTGATGTTCGACGGCTGGCTGAAGGCCGTGCACACGGCGCCGGCCGCGATCCAGCCGCGGCGGGACGCGGTGGTCAGGATCGCGGCTGGCGCGACATGATGCGGCGGAACAGCTCGATCTGGCCCTCGGTGGTGGCATCCCAGGAAAAGGCCGAGGCATAGGCACGGGTCGCCTCGCGAGTCGGCATGCGGGAACTGAACAGTGATCTGACTGCGTCGGCGACTCCCTTGGCGCTGCGCTCGGCCATCAGGATGCCGGCTTCGGGCCGGGCGACGACTTCGGGATTGCCCCAGATGTCCGTCGCGACCACGGGCGTGCCGCACGCCATCGCCTCGAGCAGCACGTTGGCCCAGCCCTCGCGGCTGGAGGCGAGCACCAGCGCGTCGGCGGCGCCATAAAGTTCCGGCAGCTCGTCGTGCGGACGGGCGCCAAGCAGGCGGACGCGGTCTTCCAGACTGAGCCGCGCGATCAGCGCTTCCAGTTTGGCGCGCTCCTCGCCCTCGCCGGCAATGAGGAGAGTGAAGCCGGGAAGCGACGGCATCGCGTCGATAATCAGATGGTGGCCCTTGCGCTCGATCAGGTGGCCGACCGAGATCAAGGTGGGGCCTTCGAGACCAAGCCGTCGGCGCGTCGCCTGGCGGTCGAGCGGGCGGAAGAGGCGAAGGTCGACGCCGTTGCGCAGGACGGTGACGCGGTCGGGTGCGACGCCGAAGCCCTCCAGCCCCTCCTTCAGCGCCGCGCTTACGGTGATGATTCCGGCTGCGCGGCCGGCGGCGCGCTGAATCATGCGGCGCGGCACCGGATAGCGCGGAATCAGGCTGACGTCGGTGCCGCGCGCGGTCACCACTGTCGGAATGTCCAGCAGCTTGCCGATGATCGTGGCGGCGACGCCGTCGGGGAACAGGTAATGCGCATCCAGAATGTCCGCGCCGCCTTGCGCCTCGATCGCGGCCCTCACCGCCGGCAGGGTCGCCATCGCCAGCAGGAAAGGCGAAAGATTCATGCCGATCCTCGGGATCAGCGGGTAACGCGGATGATGAAGGGTGAGACCGTGCCGTTCTTCCCAGGCGGGCACCTGGGCAAACTGGGCGTAGCGGCCGAAGCGCGGTGACCTGAACGGGAACCAGGGAACCGGCGCAACCACGCGAGCGACCACTTCGCCACTGGCCACCAGGTGGCGCAGGCGGTTCTCCACGAACACGCCGTGGGTCGGCTGGACCCCGTTGGGATAGAGGGTCGAATAGGTGATCAGCCGGACCGGCCTTATTGTGCGCGCCACGCCGCCCCCATCATGATTCCTGGCTGGCCATGGAGATGCAGCGGCGGCCGAAATGCCAGGGCGATTTATGCCGCACCTCGAGCCACAGCAGCTCGGTCTCCGCATTGGCGAAGCCGCGCTTGTAGCGCGCTTCGCCCCCGAGGAAGTCATAAAAGCGCATGCCGGCACGACGGTAATGTTCGATCGCCAGCAGATGGCAGACGAGGCCGGGCCGCAGGCGGTCGGCGTCCTGGCTGAAGTCGAACCCGCTCTGATACGCGGCGATCCAGCCCTGATGGACGAGATTATAGAGATAGCCGACGGTGCGATCGTTGGCGCTGACGCGGACCAGGTCGACGGACTGGCTCGGTCCGGCGCGGTCGAGAAGTGCGCGATGGAAGCGCTCGAAGAATGGCTCGGCGAAGGCGCCTTGCCTGCCGCGACCGGTCCAGTAGCGCTGATGGAGCGCCTTCAGATGATCCAGAAAGGCTGCCGCCTGCACGAAATTCGTCGCGACATCGAGCGTCAAGGCGCCGATTTCCTCCCACGCACGCAGCGACCGGCGCAGTTGCTGCCGGCTATTCGCGCTCAGCTGATCCAGAACTGGTGCGTCGGAGGCTGTCTTTGCAAAGTCGAGGTATGGCGCGGGGCGGCGCGCGCGGGCCGTAGCCATCCGGTCTCGCGGCAACCCGTGCGCAACGCGGTGCGGAACGCCGCTCAGCACCCAGCGGGCGCGGGCGAGCCCAGCCTCGTGCGCGTGCGCCAGCGCCGACCAGCAAGCGGAGGCCAGCTGGTCATGGCCGGCGCGATCGAGCAATAGGCCGTTATGCTCGATGAAGATCGAGTCGCGGCCGGCATCGCCGGTCTCGCCGAGAAAAAGCGTCGGCCGGGTTTCAAGGCGCCGCCGGCCCCGATTGAGCAGGGCCAGCGCCAGTACCCGACCTTCCGTGTCCTGCGCCGACAGCAACCATGGCTCGGGGAACCGCTCTTCGACCAGACAGCCGGTCCAGGCCCAGGACTGAAAGAAGGAGCCGTCGGCGCGACTTTCGAGATCGCGCCAGAGCCGTCCGACGGCAGCGAAATCCGTGACGGGCCGGACGGTGATGACCGGCGCGGAGTCGGGCTTCAATGTCTGATCGCGTGCTTGAATTCCGCGGCGATGCCGCCCAGCCCCGCGCCGATCGGACCGGCAGTGATGGCCGCGCTGGTAAGCAGGGCGACCAAGACCAGGCTTGCCAGCCCGACAAGCGTCATCCGGATTTGCGGCCGGTGAAGGCTGCCAGCGACAGGAGGGGTGGCCGCGAAGGAGGGAATGTCTTGGCGGAACGGCATGCCCAGCAGGATGAGGGCCATGCTGACAAGCGAGAAGAACACCCAGCCATACAGCAGATGGTCGGCGGTGGCGGCCTCAGCGCTGCCCAGCCAATAGCCTGCCAGAAACAAGCCCATGACGCGCAGCCCGTTGGCAATGATAGGCACGATGGCCGACACGGCGATGAAAGCGGCCCGCCGCCGCCAGCTGCGATACATCATATAGCCGTAGAGCGTGCCGAGCGCGATCGAGGCGATGAGGAAACGGAGGCCGGCGCAGGCCTCGGCCACGGTGAACTTGGCGCCGGGCAGCTCGACGTCGAAACCGTCGGAATAGATCGGGATGCCGAGCAGCTCGACGCCTCCGACGGCGAAACGCGCAGCGAAGGTCTGCAGCCACGGCGTGATGAAGGCCCCCGCCGGCACCAGGAAATAGAGATAGAGCAGCGCGAAGGCGATCACCCGCCATGCCGGATAGCCGAGGACACCCAGCAAGAAGAGCTGGAACAGCGTCATGGCGGCGAGCTGCTGTCCCTCCATTACGTGGGCCTCGGCAGCGAACAGCCAGACCGCGGCAACCGGCAGCATTGCCAGGATCGCCCGAAAATCCGGCCTTGGCGCGCGGGCGAGCAGCGCATGGCGCCGCTCCCAGATCAGATAGGCGGAGATCGGCAGGATCAGGAAGCAATGGTTGTAGGCGGTCGAATCCTGCCACACCCCAATCGCGCGACTGACCTCGACGCGAAAGGCGAGCATGAAGCCGAGTGCGCCCAGCGCCGTGGCGATGCCCGCGGCGACCCAGACGCGCTGCACCAGCGCCGGAGCGGATTGCTCTTCTTGCAGGGAGAGCGTGCTCATCGAGCCACAGGTTCAGCCATCGCGGTCCATCCCGTCGAGCAGCGCATCGAGCCGCGCCAGCACCTTGGGCCAGGCGAACAGCGTTTCGACGGTTTGCCGGGCAATTGTGCCAACATTATCATGCAGCTCGTCCAGCGTCTCCCCCACGCGCGCGATCATCTCGTTCGGCGTATCGGCAATCAGAACCGCTTTGTGCCGACGCACGTCCAGCCCTTGCTCCGCCGCGGCGGTAGCGATGACGACCTTGCCCATCGCCATGCCCTCCAGCACCTTATTCTGCAGCCCACGCGCCAGCAGCAGGGGCGCGACGATGACCGTCGCGTTGGCGACATAGGGGCGGACGTCATCGACTCGCCCGGTCACCAACACGTCGTCGCTGGCCAGCCCCAGGACTGCACCGGTCGGCCGCGCGCCGACGATGACGAAGCGCGGGCGCGGTGAGCGCGAAAGGAGCGCGGGCAGGATATCGCGGGCGAACCAGGTCACCGCCTCGACGTTCGGCCAATACGACATGTCACCCGTGAAGACGATTGCCGGCCGGCCGTCGACGAAGGGCGAGACGAACGCGTGCGCCGGCGAAAAATAATCAAGGTCGACGCCGTTGATCATCCAGGTGGTCTTGGTGGCGACCTCCGGCGCGCGCAGGGCGAAGAGCGCGGCTTCGTCGGGCGAGGCGAGCACGGCGTGGGTCGCCTCCTGAGCCGCCCGCCGTTCATAGCTGAGCAAGGTGCGCGCTTCCCGAGCATAGATCAGCCGTTGCGGCACCGGCGCCTTTTCCGCCATCTCGCGCCATTTCTCGGAATCCACATCGACGAGGTCGAGCACGGTGTTAAGGCTGTGGCGCCGCGGCAGCGACGCCATCATCGGCGTCGAGAAGACGAAGGCGCGCGTAATGCGGTGCGCGTCGATCGTGCGGCGCACCCAGCGTGCCAGCGTCGGCGCATAGAAATAGCGGGTCGAGAGCGGCAGGCCCGGGCGAGCCGACAGGATCGCTCGTACACGTTGGGTGCGCGGATCGATTGGCACGGCGACGACCTCGGCGCAATGGCGCTCCAGCTCGGGAAGGTATTGACGGTCATGCGAGTCATCGATCAGGCAGCCGAGCCGGACGCGATAGCGCGTCGTCAGATGCTTCAGGATGTTCCACGACCGGATCTTGTCGCCCTTGTTCGGCGGATAAGGAATCCGGTGGGCGAGGAACAGCAGTTCTTCCAATGCGCGTCAGCCCAGATTGCGCACCAGAAACGGCCCCAGCAGATTGGCGACCGGCAGGGGCAGGCGTTTCCATGTCTCGATCATCAGCCGGTATTTCGGATTGAGCGGATTCACATCCGGAATCGTGTCGCCAACGCGCAGCTTGAACGCATAGTTGAGCGGCCTCGGCGTGAAGCCCCAGTTCTTCTTGAAGTGATACGCGCCGGTATCGACCTTGCTGCGCCCGAAATCGAAGATGCGGCAACCGCGGTCTGCGGCGCGACGCATAACTTCCCAGTACATGATGTCGTTGCCTGCGCGGCCGCGTGCGGCGGGCGTGCCGCCGCCATAATAGGGCAGGACCTCGTCGCGGAAATAGAAGCTCATCACCGCGGCGATCGGAGTGCCTTGATCCTCGACCACCACGATATCGGCGTCGTCGCCGAATTCCTCGCACAGCAGGGCGAAATAGCGGCGCGGGAAGACCGGCGTGCCGAGGTTGCGGACGCTTTCGGCATAGACCCGATGCAGCGTGCGCCAGTCCTGGCCGGTGCGGACAGTCAGTTCGTTAGCGATGCCCTTGCGTACGACAGCGCGCTGCTTGCGCGGTATGGCGGTCAGGTTCTTTTCATGGTCGGCCGAAATCTCCCGGCGGAAGGTGACGTAGAGGCCCTCCTTGACCACCCAGCCAACCAGATCGGGCGCTTCGATTGTGCGGAATTCGAGATGGTCCGCCTCGGTACCGTGCAGCAGGTCGGCGGCATAACAGATCAAGGCCTCCCGGCTTGACTCATCGACGGCGACCGGGCCGCCATAGACCTGGAAGGCGTTGGAAACCAGGAAGTGTCCGAACAGGCGCGAGCGGATTTCGGTCAAGGGCAACACGCCGCTGAATTCGCCATCACGTTCGGCATAGATGAAATGTGTGCGATGTCCGAACGCCTTTTCGATCACGCGCTGCCAGCCGGCTCGATGGCAAAAGGTGGCGGCAGGTGTAGCGGTCACGAACGCGTCCCAGCGCGCGTAGTCCACATCCGTCAGCCGCTTGATAAGGACGCTCGCCCCTTTAATATCCAACCTGGCGGCGTGGGCCGGAGCGGGCATCTAAGCAGCGCCCAGGAAAACCCGATCCATCCGGTCCCAGGCGAAATCGCCAAGCAGCCGCTTCAACCGTCCCTCCATCCGTCCAAGGTTGGTGTAGTGGCGGAACCGGGTGCGAGCGCCGATATGATCCTGGCGCGGCTGGTCGGGGTCGATTTCCCATGGATGAAAATAGAACACGCAGGGCCGCCGTTCGACGTGGTTGACCCGGCGCATATTGAGCCTCGAGACCGCGTAGGGCAGCAGTCGGAAATAGCCGCCGCCCGCGCATGGGAAGTTGCGGCCGAACCATTGCACCGTGGTCATCGGCACCTCGAGCAGCGACAGGCCATGGGGATGGAACGGCACCCGAGACGCAGTCGAGTCGCCATAGAGGTCGTGCCTGACTGGGTAGATGCTCGAGCTGTAGCGATACCCTTCCTCCGCCAGCACACTGAAGGCCCAGGGATTCTTCGGCCCGATGGAGAATGTGGGGGCGCGGTAGCCGGTAACCGACATGCCGCCCAAATCCTCCAGCAGCTGCTTGGTCCGGCGGACATCCGCGCGGAACGCGTCCGGGCTCTGTGAATCGGCGCGGGCATGGTCCCAACCGTGACTGGCAAGCTCGTGCCCCTCGCGCACCATGCGGCGGACGATTGCGGGATGGCGCTCGGCGATCCAGCCGAGCGTAAAAAAGGTCGTCTTGACCCTCGCCTTGCCGAAAATATCGAGCAGCCGGTTGACGTTGCGCTCGACCCGGCAGGGCACGCTGTCCCACTCCGAGCGAGAAATGCGATCGGCGAATGCCTGGACCTGAAAATAATCCTCGACGTCGACCGACATCGCGTTGACCATCGGGCCGGCAACGTGTCGATCAACGGCGGATCCCACAGAGCCGCCGATTGACCGCGAGCTCGGCGCGGGCGCGCTGCGGGCTGCGACCGTCACGCGCCGTCCCGGCTCAAGCGAGAGGCGATGACGGCCAGGGCCCGCCTGATCGCCTGATCGTTCTTCTCGAGTCGCTCTTCGATACGGGACAAGCGGCTGTCGAATTGACGCAGGTCGCTTTCGTGCGTGCTGGATTGCCCTAACGTGGAACGGCTGGGCTCCGCCGCGACGCCGCTGAGTTCGGTCCTGAGCTCGTCGGCCACCTGAGCTGCCGCTTCCTGGTTTACCTCGTGGGTCTCCTCAAGGAACCCGAACAGCATAAGCCGCGAGCACAGCGAGTTGATCTTGCGCGGAATGCCGCCGGTCTCGGCATAAACCTGGCGGAATGCCTCGTCGGTGAAATGCGGGTCGTCCTGCCAGCCGACCAGCCTCAGCCGGTGCTCGATATATGCCCGCGTCTCGGCTTCGCCGAGGGGCCCCAGATGATAGGAGGCCAGCACCCGCTGGCGAAGCTGCTCCAGCTCCGGCAGGGCCAGGAGATCGCGGAACTGCGGTTGGCCCAAAAGGAAGCTCTGCAGCGGCGTTTCGTGATTGATCACGAAATTCGACAGCATGCGCAGCTCTTCGATGGCCGGGACCGTGAGGTTCTGCGCCTCGTCCACCAGCAAGAGCGAACGACGGCCGGCATTGAAGTTCGCGATAAGGTTCTCTTCGAAGCGCTGGATGAGCTCGGCTTTGGCAAGGCCGTCGGTCCTGATGCCGAAGCCGGCCGCCGCCAGCCGAAGCGTGTCGTCCGCGGATGTCTGTGTCGTCAGCATTCTCGCGATGACATAGCGCTGCGGATCGAGGCTGGAGCAAAGATAATCGACCAGCGTCGTCTTGCCGGCGCCGATATCGCCGGTAATGACGATGAAGCCTTCAGCCTGGTTGAGGCCGTAGGTCAGGTGCGCTATCGCCTTGGCATGCCCGCTGCTTTCGTAAAAGAAACGCGAATCGGGCGTCAGCTGAAAGGGCAGCCCGGTCAGATTATAGAATTCGGCGTACATCGCTAAAGCGCCTTCCTGAGACCGACGATCACCTGGGTTGTCGTCGAGCTCAGGGCGGGTTCGTTCGAAATCTGCTTGAACAGCGTTCCGCTGACGAATGCCGAAGCCGTCTCACTCAGCGTGCAGACCAGCGAGAAATCGGCATTGATGAGCTGGGTCTTGTTACCGCCCGAAAGCACCAACCCCGCGGACGTGTGATCGGTATAGCTCACGTCGAGGCTACCGTTGATCAAGGGTGTCAGTTGCCGCCCATAGCTGATCGTTCCGCCGACCGCCTCGTCACTTGAGGAGGCTCCGGTGACCGAGCTACGCTTTTCATACAGAAGCGTGAGGGTAATCGCGGAGCGCTCCAGCTGATGCACGATCGTCAACTGCGCCGGCTTATCACGGAACAGGACATTTTGTGAACTGAAAGTCTGATTTATCAGGTTGAATGGCAGCCCCGTCCGGCTGTCGATCGGGACGCCGAACTGGTTATAGGCGAGATATTGCAAGTTCGAGAGGGCAGACTCCAATTGGTTCTGAATGTTTACCGTGTAGTTCAGGCTGACGTTCGTCCGCGGACCGATCGCGTATGATGCCTGCACGCTTGGAACGTAGATCCCTTCTTGCAGGCCATACTTCACCGAGAGGCTGCTGTCAGGGTTTGGCGCTACGCGAAAGCCGATACTCCAGGTCATGCCCTGATTGAGGAACGAGGCGGTTGTCGAGGTCGCGGCGTAGAAGACCCGCTGATAACCGACCGATGCGGTCGCCGAGTAGGCGTAGTTGTAATGATATTGAAGACTGAGGAAGTCCTTGTCATTCGTCGAGGCGTTCGTCTGCCCGGTGCCGCTGCTCAGATTATGGTCGAAATCGAGCTGTGCGCTGACGCGACCGAAGCTGTCACCGGAACCGACAACCAACTCGAAGTCATGCTGGAGATAATTGTTGGAGAGTGTGAAGCCGGTGGTACGCGGGCTCTGATCGCTGGTATTGGACGACCTTAACCGATAATAGGCGTCAACCGTGGCCACATCGCCGAAGCGCTCGGTGAAATGCGGTATCAGGGTCCCGGCATAGTACAGCACGCGATCACTATTGCCGACCAATAAGGTTCCGGACTGGTTGTTGCTGTTGGGATTCCCGCCGAATTCGTTGGCGTAGGCCGAATAGTCGATACTCAGGTTGTTCTTGTAGGGCGTAACTGTCCCAGCCGCGTTCAGGTTCTGGTCGACCCGATCCGGTGCTGTTCCGAGATTGTAATGATCGAATGTCGGCGAATAGTTGAACACCAACGTCGTGTACGGGCCGGTTTCATTGACCGCGATGCTCGGCGACAGCTGCGTCACGACATCGGCAGTCCCGCCCACCGTGCCCTGGGTGTTGCTGGTATAGAGTTCCTGGAACGTAAACGACGGTGTGAATTGCCACCGGTCGGCCTGCGCCTGGCCGGCGCAAGCCAACCAAAGGGCGCCCAAGATCAGACCCCATGGAACCGAGCAACGGGGCATCAGTGATTCGGGCGACAATCAGCGGCCCGCCTTGCCGGCGGCGGGGAAGGAGCGATGGCGCTGTCGGGCGGGCGATCGCCGCCGCTCAATAGGCTCCGTAACCGCCATACGAGGTCGTCGCGAGCGGTTGCGCCTTGTTGAGGACGAGCGATATCTCGGGGCAGGCGCTGATCAGGTTGAGCGCGGCGACGATCTCGTGCTGCTGGGTCTGTTCGGCCTCGACCACGAACACTACCTGCCCGACATGCGCCGCCAGGGTCGCCGCATCGCTGCTGACCAGGCACGGCGCCGTATCGAAGATGATGATGCGGTCGTCATAGCGCTTCGCCATGTCGTCGATCAGGTCGCGCATGCGGCTGCTCGCCAGAAGCTCCGGCGCGCGGTCGCTCATCGTTCCGGCAGGCAGTACGCTGAGGCGCGGGATGTTGGTCCTCAGCAGCACGTCGGCCATGTCCAGGCCCGGATTGAGGAGAAGGTCGACGAAGCCCTGATTGGCTTCGAGCCCGAGATTCTGGCGCAGCGCCTGCCGCCTGATATCCGCGTCGACGAGTAGGACATTGTAATCCTCCTCAAGCGAGATGCTGATCGCGATATTGGTTGAGGTGAAGGTCTTGCCCTCGCGCGGTTTGGCACTGGTGATCATCACCAGATGCGACAGCGGGTTGTGTCCATCGGGATTTTCGAAAGCGCGGCGCAGGAGGCGGCGCTTGATGAGGCGCAATTCTTCCATCACCGGCGTTCGATCCGCCGTCCAGTCTACCGTGCCGGCGAGCGCCAGCCGGGCCGTATCGAGCGTGACGGTGCGGCTGCGCTTCGCGGACGATACGGCTGTTCCCGTCGCTTGCCCGCCGGGCCGGGGCGTCACGCGCGGCGCCATACCCTGGGTCGGCGTCGCCGGCTGAACCGGTTGGGTCGCCGGAGCTGGCTGCGGTGGGGGAGCGACGGGAGTCAAAAGGTTGGTAACGCCGGGCGGCACGGGCTGGCCGATTCTCGGCGCAGGCGGCCGAGGCGAATCGACGATCTGCTTCTGAGGACCGAAGCCGTCGCGGCGCAGCCGCGCTGCCGCCCGTTCAATCATGTCGAGGCGATTGCCGGCCATCATGCGCCCTTATGATGCGAGCCGACGAAGGCGAGCAACAGCCCGCCATAGATCAGCACGAGAACGACGCACGCGACCGCGAACGCCTTGGCGCCGAGAAACCAATAGCGCGGTTTGCGGTCGAAGGCATTGATCACCGAGATGCTGCCCAGGATCGGCAGCCCCAGCGATTGCAGGGCGGTGGTGGTGCTGAACGAGCTGTCGATTTGACTCAGCACGAAGGCTACGCCAACGCCCGCGCCAACGCCGGCAACCAGCACCATCGACAGAAACAGCGGCCGGTTTGGTGATGACGGCAGGTTCGGCACTTCGGGCGTGTCGATCGTCTTGATGTCGATCCGGTCGGTTTTCTTGCCGGCTTCCTCTGCGATCTGCGCCGATTCGCGCCGCGCGATCAGCTCCTCGTAATTCTTTTTCACGACTTCGTAGTCGCGGTCGAGGTTGAGATATTCGGCCCCAACGCTGGGCGCACGCCGGGCTTCGTCCTCGATCTTGTCGCGTTCTTCCTCGGCGGTGACCAGCCGGCGGCGAAGCGAGGCAATCTTGGTTTCCTTCTCGCTGAGCTGGCGCGCCATCTCAAGATAGACTGGATTGGCGATATTCTGCGCTGTCGGCCCCGCGTTCGGCTTCTTGGCATCGGCCTGTTGCCTGGTCACCTCGGCCTGGGCCATGTCGATCTGGTGCTTGAGCGCAATCACCACCGGATGCCGGTCGGTCATCGTCGCGCGGGCTGTTTCAAGCTGCGTCTTGAGCTGCGCCAGACGAGCCTGCGGCGCAGTCGAAAGCCCGTCATTGCCGGCCGGCGCCGCCGTGGGTTTCTCGATCGTTTCATATTGCTGTTGCTGATCGAGCTGCTTCTGCAGCGAATCGCGCTCGGCGATCGAGTCGTTCAGGTCCTCGGTCAGGTGCTGGACATCCGCCCGTGCCTGCTCCAGACGGGAAGCGCCGTTCTCGCCATTGGGCAGCAGGTTGATATAGCGGCTCTGGAACTCCGACTTCTTGCGTTCCGCCTCGCGCAGTTGCGTCTCCAGCCGGTCGATTTCGGTCTGCAGGAAGCGCTGCGCGTTGTCGATATCGGTGCGCGAATCGCCAGCGCTCGACTCCATGAACAGCGACAGCACGTTCGAAACCACGCTCTGCGCCAACTGCGGATCGGTGTCCGTAAAGGTGATCGTGAACAGGTTGCGGGTCTGTAGCTTGACGACAATGTTCTTCTGCAGCATCGCCACCATGGCCTCTCGATCCGCGTTGTCCTTCACGCGCGAATCCAGATCGGTCATGCGGATCAGCTTTTTCATGTTGGTCGAGCTGGTCAGCGTGCGCTGCATCCGCTCCAACCTGGCATCGACGTCGCTGTCCACCGCGATGCCCTTGAGCAATGGCGTCAGCGCCTCGTCCGCGTTCATATAGACGCGCGCGCTGGACTCGTACTGGTCCGGCATACGCGAGACGGTGATCCAGCCCAGCACACATACGGCCCATGCCACCCCGACGGCGTACCAACGGCGGCGCCAGATGTCGCGAGCATATTGGAAGATGAGGACCTTGAGCGAGCCCATCGCCGATGCCTAGAAATACGCCTGCGGGATGATGAGCACGTCCCCCGGCTCGACGGCGACATTCGCGTCGATGTCGCCATCCTTGATCAGGTCGTCGATCCTGACGGGAATGACCGCCTCTTTCCCATTGATGGTGCGGACGATCTTCGCCCGGTTTCCAGCCGCGAACTTGGTCAGGCCATGCACCGCGATCATCACGTCAAGCACCGTCATGTTGGCCTGATACGGAATTGCCTGCGGGTCCGTGGCCTCACCGACGATACGCACTTGCTGGTCGAACGGACCATGGAAGCCGCCGACGATCACCGTGACTGTAGGATCCTGCACGAATTTAGTGAGCTGCGCCTCGATATCGCGAGCCAGCTGCGTCGGGGTCTTGCCGGTTGCCACCATGTCATCGATCAGCGGCACGGATATTCGGCCATCCGGCCGCACGGTCACGCCGCGCGACAGCTCCGGCATCCGCCAGATGAAAATTTCCAGCTGGTCGAGCGGACCGATGCGATAAATCGCAGACGAGGCGCGCGCCTGTATGATCGCCTCGGAGGGTTCCGAAGCACCACACCCCGTCAAGGCCAGAACGAGGCCGAGCAACGCAAGCGATCTGGCCAACATGGTCCATCATGAATTTCGTTAGCACACAGATATAGCAGAGAAATCTTCGAGTGGCAAAGGTCCTGAATACTCGTATTCGATAGCGGTCGATTGTCCAACTTCGGACCTCTTCAGCGCCGCATCAATTAACGCGCCCTGCACCCGCTTTGACATCCGTAAAATACCGTATGCCGTTAGGCGCTCGCTAAGGCCGGCAAGCCCGGCTTCACCGCGAACATTGGCAGCATGTGGCTTTCATTGGTATCTGAGGAGGCGGAGACGGGCGACTCGGGGGCGCGAACCGACCGGCGATCCGCAATCCACGTGTTGAGGGGGTGCCGATGACATCGCGCATTTTCGCGGTCATTTTTGGAATCATCGCCGGTTTGGCGGCCCTGGCCTTCCTGATCCTGGACTGGGACGCCGTGCTCTCGGTCGCGAGCCACGGCGCCGCGCCGCTGGCCGGGGCGCTGGCGCCCACACCGGCGCGCCTCGCCTGGGGCGCCACGCTCGTCGCCTCCGCGTTTGCGATTGCCGCCCTCTTGGGCGCGCTTGCCGCCGGGCTTGCGGAAACCTTGTCGACGCTGTCGCGCATCAGGGCACTGCGCCACGACCCGGCGCTGGCCGGCCGGTGGAACGCGGCCGATTGGCGCGCGATGTTCGCGCACACCACTGTCGCGGACCGCGCTGAAACGATGATCGCTGCGACGTCGCCAATGAATGACGGCGAGGAGCGCCGCGTGGTGGTCGATGCCCAGCTGCTGCTCGGTCTCGGCCGCATCTGGCTCGACCGGCTGACGCTCAACTGGTCATTGGCGCCGCTTCCGCCAATTCTGCTGGCCATCGGAACCACACTGGCGCTGGTCGCCTATGCGGCCGGAGATGCTTGGGCCGGGGCGCTGGCCGCGGGGTTTGCCGGCTGGGCGATCGTGACGGTCACGCGGTACGCGGTCGCCGTGATATTGATGCCCTTTGTCGCTTCGGCAGTCGCCGCCGTTACCGCCGCAATCCGGCCCTTGACCACGATTCAGGCGCTGGAAACCGCCGCGGCCCGCGACGGGGCCAAGCAAGCCGCGACAGTGATCGACGCCCAGGCGATAGCGACCGCGCTCGCCGACGCCGTGGAGGAGCCGCTCTCCCGTTTGGCAGACGCCGCCGATCGCCTGGGCAAAGCGGCAGCGCCGGCGGGCACGGACTCAATCGACGAGGCGATGGCCGAAATCCGTGCCGGAATCGAACGACTGCTGGCTGTAGCGAAAGGTTGAGGCCGCCCACGGACGGCTCCCAGCCGTGACGAAGAACGGGGTCGCCTGCAGGCGGTCCCGTTCGCGCAGCGGGTCAGATTTTGCCAAGCTTATCCAGCAGTGCCTCGGCATCCTTCTTGCTGTCGAAATCCCGACCGGCGGCGACCGCCTTCTTGAGAAGATCGGCCGCATCGGATTTCTTGCCGGTGGCGTCAAGAGCGTAGGCAAGGTGATATTCGATCTCAGGATCGTCGGGCGACCCGGCGTGAGCCTGCTCGAGGAATTTCAAACCATCAGGCGAATTGTCCTTCTTGACGATGGCCCAGCCCAGCGTGTCCGCGATGGCCGGATTTTGCGGTAAGGCGGCGTGGGCCTTGCGGGCAAGCTCGACCGCCCGCGCGAGGTCACCGTCGCGCTGATAAAGCACCGCGAGGTTGTTCATGACCAGCGGGTCGTCCGGATGCTCCTTGGCCAGGGCCTCGTAGCGGGACTTTGCCGTCGCCCAGTCTTTCTGGCCCATCGCGAAATTGGCGAGCGCGTATTTGGCCGGGCCGTCGTTCGGGTGCGCGGCCGCCCAGTCGGCAAGAATCTTACCGGCCTCAGCCGATTTGCCGTCGCGGATATCCGATGCGGCGATGCGCTCCGCCACAACAATCGACGGATGGGCCTGGAATGCGCGCAGATAGGCCGCCTTCGAGTCCGCCGGCCGCTTGAGGGACACGAGATAGTCACCTTCGAGCGCCTGCGCCGCTGGCTGATCCGGCATCTGGGCCGCCAGCCGCTGTGCGGCGGCTATGCCATCGTCCGGGTTGCGCTCGCCCAGAAGCCTCACTTCCTCGGCGGCGAGACCGACATTGCTCGGATCAAGCTTGCGGGCCTCGCCGATGGTGGCGATTGCGCCGGGCAGGTCACCGGCCCTCTCCTGCGCGACGGCGAGATCGCGCTTGGCCGCCGGGTCCTGAGGCTGCAGCTCGCTCAGCCGCTGCAGGCTGACGACGGCATCCCTAGGTTGCCCCTTCTGCAGTTCGAGTTCGCCCCGCATCGCATAGAGCCTGGGCTCGTTGGGAAGGCGAACCTGCATGTCCCGGACAACCGCCAAGCCTGAATCGAAATCTTTCTTGGCGATGTATCCCTGGACCAGCCCGATCGCCACTGGAACGTTGTCAGCCTGCGCGACGTGCGCCTTCTTCCACATCTCGATCGCCTGATCGAGCTGCTTCTGTGCGACATAGATCTCCGTCATCTTCTGAAGGGCGGCAAGATTACTGGAGTCCTTCGCCAGCACCGCCTCGTAGATCGCGCGCGCCTTAGCGGCGTCACCTTCCGCGGAATAGATGTAGGCAAGCTGGAGCTTGGTCGGAAGATAATCGGGAAACTGCTTCTCTACCGCGCTGTAGGCCGCCTCGGCCTGGGGCAGATGACCCTGGGCCAGCTCCACCATGGCGGCCATGTTAGCGACCACGGGATCGTTCGGCTGACGCTGCCGCATGTCCCCGATCAGCTTGGCCGCCTTGTCGTATTCGCGCTGGCGGACATAATCGAGTACGAGGGCCTCGGCCGTCGGCGCGTCGTCCGGCGCAAGCTTGAGGGCCTGTTCAAGCTCGCTGGTGCCTTGAGTGTTCTGGCCCAGCGCCAAGTGATTGAGGGCGAGGCCGCGCAGCACCGAGGAGTTGTCTGGCGCCAGCTTGGACGCGCGGTCGAACGCGTCCATGGCTTGCTGCGACCGGTTGAGCTGCATATAGGCCTGTCCCAGCATGGCCAGCGATTGGGCGTCGTCGGGCTGCTCTGCCATGATCTTCTCGAGCACGTCGGCCGCTCCCGCTGCATCACCCTTCCTCAGGAGGATCTCCGCCTGGACTTTCTGGCCACCGATATCGTCGGGCACGGCCGCGAGATACGCGGTGATTGCCGTCTGCGCCTGCTCGTACTGCTTGAGCTGGGACTTCACGACCGCCTGGAGATAGTAGCCGCGCGGAAAGGCTGGGAAAGCCGTGGCGTATTTGGTGAGCGCCGTATCCGCGGCGGCATAGTCCTTGGCGCGGGCGAGGAGCAGCGCCTGGAAATACTGCGCCGGAACCGAGCGCGGCGCGATGGTGAGGGCGGTCTTGATGTCCGCCTGCGCCTTGGCGTCGTCATTCCGGGCGATGTCGAGCTGCGCGCGCTCGATATAGCCGCCGAGGTTGTTGGGCTCAGCCTTGATCGCCTCGTCGAATTGCGAGATGGCGCCGGCCTGGTCGCCTTTGCGCACCAGGATTTCCCCTTTGAGCAAATGCGCGTCGGCGGTCGACTGGATCTGCAAAAGCTCGTCGGCCTTCCTTAGCGCATCGTCATACTGACCCTGGGTAAAGGCGATACGCGCCAGTCCGAGCTTAGGCTGGACGGATTTCGGGTCGATCTGCTCGGCCGCGGTCAGCGAGGCGCGCGCATCTTCGATCTGTTTCAGCTGAATCTGGGCTTCGGCGCGGGCCACCAGCGTGGCAACCCGAGCCTCGGGGGCCGCGTCGTCGCGGACCGGAAAATCCTGCAGCAGCTGGTCGAACTTGCCCTGGACCATATAGGTGCGGCCGAGCAGGGCAATGACCTTGCCCTCGTCAGCGCCATGGTCACGGGCGGCCTTGAGCTCGATCTGCGCGCCGTCGATGTCGTTCATCTGGATTTCGAGGCCGGCAAGCTTGAGCCTGAGCGGACCGTTATCAGGCGCCGCCTTGATCGCATTCTTGAGCTCGATCTCGGCACCCTTCAGGTCGTCCTTGGCGATCAGCTGATCGGCCTCGGCCTCGTGCTTCTGGGCCGCCGAGGGATCGCCGGACGCGGCATAGGCCAGGCCGCCGGTCCAGCATGGGGCCGCGACGAGCAATGGCACCGTGAACAGGGCTGCCGAGGCCAGCAACGTGTTACGGAATTGTCGAGACAAGTTCATAAGGCTCTCCACGGACGGCCAGGTCACCGTCGATCAATATTATGAAATCCATTGCATTTTAGGAAGATTGATCCGATGCCGAGATCGAGGGAGGCGCCATGCCGAGCCCCTCAAGCAAACTATACAATGTCGGGCGGCTCACCCCGAGCAGTTTCGCTGCTGAGCTGAGATTGCCGTTGCTCTGCGCCAGCGCACGCTGGATGACGATTCGTTCCGCCCGGTTGCGGGCCGCCCTGAGATCGAGGTCGTCCTCCCGCGCTTCGGGCGTCGCGAGGTCAAGGTCGGCCGCTGTGATGTGCGTGCCGTCGGCCATCACCACCGCGCGCTTCACCCGATTCTCCAGTTCGCGCACGTTTCCGCGCCACGCGCTGGCAGCGATCGCCGCGATCGCCTCGGTGCTGAAGCCGCGCAGCTTGCGATCGAACTGGGCGTTGAAGCGCTTCAGGAAGAAGCTGGCGAGCAGCACCGAGTCCTCGCCGCGAATTCTGAGCGGCGGAATGCGGACGATCACCTCGTTCAGCCGATAGAACAGATCCTCGCGGAAGCGCCCATCCGCCATCCGCTCTTCCAAATTCTGGTTGGTCGCGCAGACGATGCGGACGTCGACCGGTATCTGCTGCCGGCCGCCGATGCGCTCAATCTGCCGGGTCGAGAGGAAGCGCAGCAGCTTGACCTGAAGCGGCTGCGGCAGGTCGCCGATCTCATCGAGGAAGAGCGTGCCGGTATGGGCGCCCTCGATTTTGCCGATGGTCTGCTTGATTGCGCCGGTGAAAGCTCCTTTCTCGTGCCCGAACAGCTCGCTTTCGAGGAGAGCTTCGGGGATGGCGCCGCAGTTGATCGCGGTAAACGGCCGGTTGCGCCGGGGCGACAGCATATGGACGGCCTGGGCGACCAGCTCTTTGCCGGTGCCGCTCTCGCCCAGGATCAGGACCGCGACATTGGTCGGCGCGATCTTCTCGATCGTGCGGCAAACCTTGAGCATCTCCGGGCTGGCCGTGATGATGCCATCGATTGGCGAGCCGGCATGGCTCATCGCGGCAAGCTGCCGGTTCTCCGCCTCCAGCCGATACAGCCGGAGCGCCCGGTCAAGGATCGTGCGCAGCACGTCGATCTCGATCGGCTTCTGGTAGAAATCATAAGCGCCCAGCGAGATGGCCTTCAGCGCGTGTTCGCGGCTTTCATTGCCGCTGGCGACAATCACCTTGGTCTCGGGCGCCATGGCCAGGATGGTTTCCAGCGCCGCCAAGCCTTCGGTCGCACCATCGGGATCCGGCGGCAGGCCGAGATCGACGATCGCCATCGGCGGCCGTTCCAGGCGCATCAGGTCGAGCGCGTCGTCACGTGTGCCGGAGAGGAGCAGCGCATAATCCGAAAGCGCCCACCGATATTGTCGGCGCAATCCCTCATCATCCTCAAGAATCAGCAGCTTCGGCTTTTCTTCGCTCACGAGCCCACTCTTACCATTGTCTCAGGCGACCGCGGAAGCACGATCGTCGACTCGATCGGGAGCACAATCCGCATGGTCGTTCCCTTGCCCGGCTCGCTCAAGACCAGAAGATCGCCGTGTGCCGCCCGAATCAGCTCTCGGGTCTGATAAGCGCCGATCCCGTACCCCTCGGATTTCGTCGAGCGGAACGGCTGGAACAGCTGGTTGGCAATGAAATCGGCCTGCATCCCCGCGCCCTGGTCGGCGATGTCGACGATCACCTTGTCGGCAGCGTGGCGGACGCCGACCGTGATCCGGCCGCCGGGAGTCGAAACTTCGACGGCGTTCTCAAGCAGGTGGCGCAGCGCTGAATCGAGCGCGTCGCGGCCGATCCGCACCCGCTCGGCCCGATCGTCACGATCGAGCACGACATCGAGCGCCTTCTTCGGCCGCCAAGCTTTGAGCAACTCCTCGACGACCAGCACCGGAACGACGGACTCGGCGGGCTCTGCCCCACGGTTGGCGCGCAGCTGTGCCAGCATCTTGTTCATGCTGGCCACCGAATGGTGCACGGTTTCCAGGACGTCGCGCTGGAACTCCGGATCTTCAGCGTGGCGCTCGCCGTTCGAGACGACCATTGAGAGCTGACTGACGAGGTTCTTGATGTCGTGCACGACGAAGGCGAAGCGCTGGCTGTAGGCCTGGAGT
The DNA here is from genome assembly GCA_964631425.1 of uncultured Rhodospirillales bacterium. Lineage (GTDB taxonomy): Bacteria > Pseudomonadota > Alphaproteobacteria > BOG-932 > Roseiterribacteraceae > BOG-932. The sequence continues at coordinate 7,664 of CAZVYC010000016.1, read as the reverse complement.
TGCCGCGCCTCGACCAGCGCGCGGGCAGCCTGTTCCTCTGCCAGGTAGCTCGCGACCTGCCGTCCGGCGATGCGCAGCAGCTGGTAATTCTCCCAGTTGAGGTTGATCGCCGCTCTAGGCTCGGTCAGCAGCACGAAGCCCAGCAGCCTGTCGATATGCAAGAGGGGCACGGCCAGCCAGGCGCGCTGGGTGAGGGCAAGCGCCCCGGGAATGTCCGCCTCGCCGGGCTGGGCCAGCTCGACGATCCACTGGCCGTCACGGAAGGCGCGGGCGAATCCCGGATCGACCGGGGCGCCGTCCCGCGGGAGGTTCCAGGTCGCCACCTGGCCGAAAGCAGTTTCGTCACCGTCGCGCAGCCAAAGGCTGCCGGCTGGGCTGTCGACCATGTCGGCGATCGCGCGGATGATGCGCACCCTCAGATTCTCGCCGGCGAAAGAGGGATTGGACAGGGTATCGATGAAACTGAGCCAGACCTTGCGATAATCGTAACGCGACGCGAAGAAATTATGGACGAGGAAGGCCCGGAGCTCGGACCGCGCTCGGCCGGAGGTGAAGACGACGGCGACGAAGACGATCGCGCCGAAAACCAGCGTGATCTCCAGCACCGGCCCCCATGTGACGCCGATATCGCGCAGAATCTCCCCGGCGACACCGATCGCCAGCAGGAAGATACCGCTGATCAGCAGGGTCGAGCTGTGGAAGACAACGCTGCGCGACACATGGATATCGACCAGCCAACGCCGGTTGCGCGCGACGGCCAGGGCGATCAGCGGCGCGGCCAGCATGTCGACGGGCGCGCGGGCCACGAAAAGCGCCGACGAAACGCGATGGAACAGCGCCGCGTCAGCGTAGAGCGCGATATCATAAACGAAGACCAACCCGGCGCCGATGGCCAGTAGATTGATGTGCCAACGCGATCCGCGCGATGCGTTGCGGTAGAGATTCTCGACCATCAGCAGCCCGCAGACAGCAAGCAGGATGCGGGCGACGCGATCCGTCTGGGCCAGCCAGCTGATCTGGGTCAGCCACCAGGCTTCGAAATAAGGCGGCACCTCAAGCGCGACCGTCGTCAGGAACAGGATGAAGATCGGTACGGCCAGGATCCAGCGGGGCAGGCTGCGATGCTCCCGCATCACGCCGCGCAGGAGGTGAGCCGAGAAGAGCGCCCAGCCCGCCGTCCTGATGGTTTCGAGCACCGAGCTCACGCTGTCGAAACCGCCGCCAACCACCACCGCCGCGGACCAGAGCGCGGTTGAAGCCGTCGCCGCGGCCAAAAAGAGGCCCGTACGGCTGCTCCGGCCGCGCAGCACCACGAGCACCGTCAGCGCCAGGAATACTGCGGCAGAGAGCCCGTGCAGCAGGGCCGAGGTGAAAGTGTAGGTCATTGCCGCTCAGGATCGGGGGAGTGGTCGCGTCGCGAGCATGTCCTAGCGCGCGCCCTGCTGCATCAGGATCACCCGAATTGTCGACAGCAAGATAATGAAGTCGAGGAACAGGCTGTGGTTCTTTACGTAATAGAGGTCGTAGGACAGCTTTTGCCGCGCGTCTTCGAGCGACGCGCCATATGGGTAGTTGACCTGCGCCCAGCCGGTGATGCCCGGCTTCACGCAATGGCGCTCGCGATAGAAGGGAATCTGCTCGCTCAACTGATCCACGAAAAAAGGCCGTTCGGGCCTGGGGCCCACAAAGCTCATATCGCCGCGCAGGACATTGAGAAGTTGCGGCAGTTCGTCGATCCGCGTCTTGCGGATGAATGCGCCGATCCGGGTCACGCGCGGATCGCGCTTTTGCGCCCATTGTGGTGCGCCGCCGGCCTCGGCGTCGTGGCGCATGCTGCGCACCTTGAGCACCATGAAGCTCTGACCGTGAAGCCCGACCCGCTCCTGCCGGTAGAGCACCGGCCCCGGGCTTTCGAGCTTGACCAGGATTGCCGTAACGAGCGTGATCGGCAGGGTGAGCAGCAGAACGGTCCCCGACACGGCAACGTCGAAGGCGCGCTTTACGAGGTCGGTCACCACGCCGCGTGTAAAACCCGACCCGAAGATGAGCCAGCTGGGCTTCAGTTCGTCCAAATCGAGACGGCACGTCTCGCGCTCGCAAAAGGTCTGGTAGTCAATAATGTGGATACCCTCGGTCTTGCAGCGCAGGAGCTGACTGACCGGCAGGCCACGCCGATCCTCCAGCGCCACCACGATCTCCGACGCTTGCGAACGGCGAACGACGTCCAGCCAGTCCGCTGTGGTCTCTGAATCGGCAGCGACGGCCTGGTAGGAATCGCGGTTCCCGCGGCGATTCTGCCGAATACCGGGATCGAAGGTGCCCGTGACAATGAAGGCCTGATTCGAGCCATGGAACGCCATCTGACGGATGGAAGCGGCCCGGGTGCCGGCGCCAAGCACAAAGACGCGCCGTTTCATGAAGTCGCGCCCGTTCGCAAACTCGAACAAGATCCGGGTCAACAGGATGACCAGGAGCCAGACGAGCGGCGCCTTCAGCCACCAATAGGTGCTGGCATTGGCGCTCTCATACAGCTCCTGATGGAAGACCGCGGTGCCCGCCATGTTGGCCGGCACAACGAGCGCCAACGCGATCAGCACCTTGATCGCCAACGTGCGATAGTCGCTCATCGCCGAGCGGCTATAGAGTCCCATCGAAATCATTGCGATCCCGACGACGGCGGCGAACAGGAACGAGAAGCGGCCGATCTGCCCTCGCAGGTCGGCCAGTAATCGATGGGAATGGATACCAGTGGACAACAGAAAGTAGACGCTGGCGCCCAGGACGGCCATCTCAAGAATCAGAAGCACGAGCATTTTGATCTGAATAAAATGCCCGAAAAGCCTCAGCATTGCGCAAGTCTCCGGTAAGGCCCATGCCAGTCCGCGAACGGCGGCCAGCGCGAAATACTATGTTCTTGAGGGACTCTGCGGTCACGGCACGGACAGCCATTACCCTGACCATACCTTCCCCGTCTCGCCGCCAAAATATCCCGTTTTTCGTTAAATTCAAGTAAACCACTCGTATGGCTAACAAAACCATTCTATAAAGCGGCCGCACCCAGCCGCCCGCCAGATTGCCGGAGCCTTAAATCCGACGCTCGGCGGGGATTCCAGCCGGCATGAATCGCTTGAAGACACTCCCATGAATTCAACAGCGCTCCCACAGAAAAACCGAAGTCGCGCGCAGATGGTGAACCCGGCCGACGCGTGGAGCAATGTGGATGCTCAATAGCATCGAGCATTTCTTTCGTGTCAACTTGCCGATCCTGCTCATCCCGCCGGCAGGCCTCCTTTGGCTGGTGCTGCTTGGCCTCGTGCTGATGCGCGCCAGGCGAAGGCTCGGGATCTGGGTCGCGTGCACCGGCTTCGCGCTCCTTTACCTCTTGTCCCTGCCGGCCGTCGGCGGCGCGCTGATCGCCGGACTCGAGGCTGCGGGTCCCAGCCTGAACGACGTCCCGCCGCCGACCGCGATCATCGTCCTTGGCGCCGACGGCGAGCGGACCCCCGATCCCGAGGTGGCGGCCGAACCCGGTCCGCTCTCCTTGCAGCGACTGGCGGGCGCGGCCGAGACAGCGCGTAAGACCGCCTTGCCAGTCCTTATAACAGGAGGGAGAGTAGGTCACGACCAACCCGCGGTTGCCGAGCTGATGGGGATTGCATTCTCGAATGTTTTCGGATTGCCGGCGCGCTGGCTGGAAACCCGATCACGCAACACCTGCGAGAATGCGCGATTCAGCGCCAATATCTTGCGTCGCGATGGTGTGCAGTCGGCCTATGTCGTGACCCATGCCTGGCACATGCCCCGCGCGCTGCTGTCTTTTGCCCATGCGGGTTTTCCAGTCATTCCCGCGCCGTTGCGCGCCGAGGTGAACGAGGATAACGGGCTTTCCGATTACCTGCCGCACACGACTGCGTGGATCAGGAGCTTCTATGCCATCCATGAATGGGTCGGTCTGATCGCCTACCGGCTGGGCGCCTGCCCCGGATCGGCGCCATCCGGATCGTGAGCGCCCCGCCCTACCGGCAATTCTCTGCGCTCGAGGCGCTGCCGCCCGAGGCCGGACAGCTGCTCGACCGGGCCGACGGGCTTTTCTCCAGTCGGCCCTGGTTCGAGAGTTTCATCGTCGCCGGTCTTGTGCCGGGCGCCCGTCAGACCTTCCTCGTACTGGGTGACGGCCACGCGCTGCTGCCGTGCCAGCGCTTGCCCCGCGGTGCGCCGAAAGAGCCGACCGCCGCGGGCCTGAGCAGCTTCTACAGCTGCGACTTTCGTCCCCTCCTCGCCGACCCGACGGATGGCGCGATCGCCTATGAACTCGGCCGCGCTGCCGCGGACGCGTTCGCCGACGCGGCGCTCATTCGCTTCGACGCGCTCGACAGCACCGTTCCCGGGCTCAAGCGGTTTCTCGCCGGGCTTGCCCGACCGGGACGAGCGCTTCTGCGTTACGATCATTTCGGCCGCTGGTGGGAATCGGTCGAAAAGCAGAGCTTCGCCGCGTATTTGGGCCGCCGCGACGGCGCGCTCCGTGAGATCATCCGACGGAAGAGCGTGCGGCTTGCCCGCGAGGGCGCGATGTGCGCCATCATCCCTGCAGCCGAGATCGAGCAGGGCATCGCCGATTATCAGGCGGTCTACCGGGCGAGCTGGAAGAAATCTGAGCCGTTCCCGGATTTCCAGCCGACCTTGATGCGCAAGCTGGCCGGCACGGGGTGGCTCCGCCTGGCGATCTGCCGCCGGCACGGGAAACCGATCGCCGCGCAACTCTGGGTCGTGACAGGCGGCACGGCGACGGTGCTGAAGCTGGCCCATGATCAGGAATTCGACCATCTGTCGCCGGGAACGGTGCTGACCGCGTTCGCGATCCAATCGCTGATCGAGCAGGATCGAATCGCGCGACTCGATTTCGGTCGCGGCGACGATGGCTATAAGCGCGCCTGGGCCGGAAGCCGCACGCAACATGTCGGTATTCTGTCCGCGGACCTGCTGCGCCGGCCCTTCCTGGTCGCACGCCATCGGCTGGGCGCCTTGACCCGGCATCTACGCTAAAGCTTTCCGTCAGGCTGCCCTGCAAAGATTGCGTAGCGTCCAACCCTCGCGTACAAATGTCGGCCCTGCATCGCACATGCCGTCGGCCATGAAATTCATCATCGAACGCGCAAAGCTTCTCCCGTCTCTGGCCCATATCCAAAGCGTCGTCGAACGGCGCAACACGATCCCGATCCTGTCCAACGTCCTGCTTCGCGCGGAGGCCGGCAAATTATCCCTGTCGGCGACCGATATGGACCTGGAGATTGTAGAGTCGGTCCCAGCCGAGATCAGCCAAGCGGGCGCCACCACCGCGCCGGCGCATACGCTCTACGACATCGTGCGCAAGCTGGCCGACGGCAGCCATGTCGAGTTCGAGACCGTGCCCGGCTCGGGCGTGCTGTCGGTGCGCGGCGGCCGTTCCAATTTCCGCCTGGGCTGCCTGCCGACTGAGGATTTCCCGCAGATGGCCGGTTCCAACATGCCGGTCAGCTTCTCGTTGGGCGCGGCCGAGCTGCGCACCCTTATCGATCGCACCCGCTTCGCCATTTCGACCGAGGAGACGCGCTATTATCTGAACGGCATCTACCTGCACGCGGCGCGTAACACCGATGTGCCGATGTTGCGCGCCGTTGCAACCGACGGGCACCGTCTGGCGCGGGTCGAAATGGCCCTTCCCGAGGGCGCGGCGGAGATGCCGGGCGTGATCGTGCCGCGCAAGACCGTGGGCGAAGTGCGCAAATTGCTGGAGGACGTCACCGGGCCGATCTCGATCTCGTTGTCCGATACCAAGCTACGCTTCGCTTTCGATGACGTGGTGCTGACATCGAAGCTGATCGACGGCACGTTTCCCGATTATGAGCGGGTCATCCCAAGCGGCAATGACAAGGTGCTGGAGGTCAATCCGCGCGAGTTCGCGAGTGCGGTGGATCGCGTCGCCACCATCGCAACCGAGAAAACGCGGGCGGTGAAGCTGTCGATCGACCGGGGCACTTTGACCGTCTCGGCCAACAGCCCGGAGAGCGGAAGCGCCACCGAAGAGCTGGAAGTGGTCTATGGCGCCGCACCGCTGGAAATCGGGTTCAACTCTCGCTATCTGTTGGATATCACTCAGCAGATCGAGGGCGACGGGTGCCGGCTGACGATCGCGGACGCGGCGTCGCCGACCATCATACGGGACACGTCGGACAGCAGCGCGCTCTACGTCCTGATGCCGATGCGGGTGTAGGTTCGTGGAAGCATGATTGCCTCTGTCTCGTTTCTTTAGCCGGCATCCTGCAGAAGCGAGAATGACGCGTTGAAAATATGATGTCCGCTCGCAATGCGCTATCCGCGCAAATGACGGTGCAGATTGCCGCAACCTGTGTACGGCGGCTGACCCTGACCGAATTCCGTTGCTATACACATGCAAGGCTGGATGTCGGCGGCGGCACCATCGTGCTGACCGGCCCCAATGGCGCCGGCAAGACCAATCTCCTGGAGGCGCTGAGCCTGTTGTCGCCGGGCCGGGGCTTGAGAAGCGCGCGCTCTGCCGATTTCCAGCGTATCGGATCCGGCGATGACGCCGTCTGGGGGGTGGCCGCCGCGGTCACGGGGCCGGAAGGCGAAACCCAGGTGGGCACCGGCCGCGAGGCCGGCGGCGAGCGGCGCGCGCTGCAGATCGACGGCAAGCCGGCCAAGAGCCAAGCCGCATTGGCCGAGATCCTTTCAATCGTCTGGCTGACGCCGCAGATGGACCGGCTGTTCATCGAGGGCGCCAAGGCAAGGCGCAAGTTCCTCGACCGCCTGATCTTCGGGCTGGATCCCGCCCATGCTGGGCGGGTGAGCCGGCATGATACGGCGTTGCGCCAGCGGGCGCGCCTGCTGGCCGAACGGCCGGGCGAAACCGGCTGGCTGGATGCGATCGAGGCGGAGCTGGCCGCAACCGGCGTGGCGCTCGCCGCCGCGCGGGTCGATATGGTGGCGCGGCTCAAGCGTGCGCTTGCCGCGGCGACCGGGCCGTTCCCGCGTCCTCTCGTCGATGCCGAAGGCCCGGTCGAGGCACGGCTGGCGGAGGAGCCCGCGCTGGCCGTCGAAGATTGGCTGCGCGCGCAGTTGGCCCGGAACCGGGCCGGCGACATGGCGCAGGGCGAGACGCAAATCGGCGCGCATCGCGGCGACCTCGCGGTCACCCATTGCGAAAAGAACATGCCCGCGGCGCTGGCTTCGACGGGGGAGCAGAAGGCGATCCTGGTCGCGATCGTATTGGCCGCAGCCAGGCTCGCGACGGCAGAACGCGGACGGGCGCCGATCCTGCTCCTGGACGAGATCGCCGCCCATCTGGACGAGCGCCGCCGCGCCGCGCTGCACGCCGAGATCGAGGCCTTGGGCGCACAAGCCTGGATGACCGGGACCGATCGATCGCTCTTCGAGTCGCTGGGCGACCGTGCCCAGCATTTCGCGGTTCGCGAAGCGCGGATAACGCAAGCCTAGCGAATCATCTATACTGGTTGCCCGCTTCGGGCATGCCATCCCGTTACCCGTGAAAGTTCAACATGGTTGATGTAGCCACCTCCGGCGACGGCGAGGACGAATACAACGAACAGTCGAAAAAGGTGCTGAGCGGGCTCGACGCCGTGCGCACACGCCACGGCATGTATATA
>CAZVYC010000015.1:0-41218 GCA_964631425.1 uncultured Rhodospirillales bacterium | reverse complement strand
CATGCGAATTACCGCACGGGGATTCGACATCGCTCAGGCGCAGATCGAGCGCGCCCGCCTTTTATCCGGAAATCTGTGCAAACTGCCGGGTGTTCACCTCAAGTTCGAGGTCGGGGATCTTTCCGGGCGATTGCCCGAGACCGACGGATCGGTTGACCTCACGCTTTGCCTCTACAGCGTGCTCAGCCACCTGCAGGTCGCCAACCTGCCGCTCGTTTGCGCGGAATTGGCGCGCGTGACACGCGGATACTTCATCACTACGGTGCGCCCAGTCGGCAGCCTGCCCTCGGTGTTCGTCGATTCAATCGAGAAAGCCCACCATTTCAAGCAGGATAACCTCAACGACCGCTGCGACGTCGAATTTTCGGATGGCAGGCGCATCAGCCTCAAAATTCATCTTTTCACCGCGTCCGAGCTGCGAGGCTATTTCGCCGAGACGTTCGAGATCGAGTCCGTGCGCGGACTCGACCTGTTCCATACCCGCTTCACGCCGGACCCGAGGTGGAACCGGCATCGTCCTCACCCGCTGAAGACCAGCTCTCCGACGAGCTGTCCCGAATCGAAGAAACCTACGCGTCCAGTCCAGAATTCCTCGAACACGCGGCCCATCTCCTGCTCGTGGCCCATGGTCCCTCCGGCCGCGGGGCGGGGAAGGCCGGCGAAAATTATTTGGCGGTCACCCAACGCTGAGCACGACCTTCCCACGCGGCCGCGGGCGGATCCCCTCCAGCATCTCGTGCGCGGTCCGCGCTTCGGCGAGCGGGAGGACGCGGCCGACATTGGTCTTGAGCTCACCTGAGTCGATCATCTCGGCGATGCGGGTCAGATGCATCGTCGTCACCTCGACCAGGAAAAAGAGAGCGCGGACGCCGTGGCGCGCCGCCAGCGCCTGATCCGGCTGGGAAACCGCCGAGACCAGCAGACCGTTCGGCTTCAGGATGGAGAACGAGCGCGCCTGCGTCTCGCCGCCGACCAGATCGATCACCACGTCGATGTCGCGCGCCGCGTCCTCGAAGCGGGCGATGCGGTAGTCGATTGCTTGGTCGGCGCCCAGCTGGCGGATGAACTCGAGGTCGCCGGCGTCTGCCGTGGCGATCACGTGCGCCTCAGCCTGCCCGGCGAGCTGCACCGCGTAGGCGCCGACATTGCCGCCCGCGCCGTGGATCAGCACGGCCTGGCCGGCGCTGACGCGTGCCTGTTCGAACAGCGCTTGCCAAGCGGTGACGGCGACCACCGGAACCGAGGCAGCCTGTTCGTGCGTAAGAGTGGCCGGTTTGCCGGCGAGCATCCCCGCCGAGGCCACGGCATATTCGGCATAGGCGCCGGTAAAGCGGGCGTTGGTGATGCCGAAGACCGGCTCACCGACCGCGAAATCCGTCACGTTCGGGCCGACCGCCGCGACGATGCCGGACAGGTCAGCGCCCAGGGTGAGCGGGAGGGGCTGCGGCAAGACGCTGTTGCCGGACCGCACCCAGCCGTCCCATGGGCCGACGCCGGCGGCATTCACCCGGACCAGGACTTCACCGGGGGAGGGAGTCGGCCGCTCGATATCCTCATAGGTGATAACCTCCGGCGGGCCGAAGCGATGGACGCGCGCCGCCTTCATGGTGGGAAGGCGGACGGCGGGTGTCGGACGAAGGTGCGTGGCGGTATCCATGACTTGTCTCCTCGGGACAGAATTCAGTGGCCGCCGCCGGCTTCGACATGGTCGGCCTTCTTCAGCAGCAATGCGGCAATGAGTGCAGCGACGAGGGACACGCCAAGCAGGAAGAAGGTGTCGGCGAAGGCCATGATGAAGGCCTGCTGCTGAACCACGTTACCCACAGCCACAACCGCCTTGTGCCAGGCCGTCGCCGGGTCGCTGACGCCGTGGGCGGCGAAATGGCGGATCAGACGGGCGATGCGGACGCGGGTGGCCTGGTCGAACAGCGAGACTGAGCGGGTCAGGATATTCGAGTGATACTGTTCCCGCTTAGTGAGGAAGGTCTGCAGCAAGGCGATGCCGACGGCGCCGCCCAGGTTGCGCATCATGTTGAAGAGCGAGGAGGCCGAGCCGGCATTCTCGCGCTCGATCCCGGCGGTGGCGACGGCGGTCAGCGGGGCAAAGGCAAGCGCCTGGCCCACGGCGCGAACCACATTCGGCCACAGGAGCTGCGGCGCAGCGGTGTCGCTGGTCATCCAGATATTCATGAAATTCGAGGCAGAGAAGAGCGCAAAGCCAACGGCGATAATGAAGCGGGCATCGAATCGCCTCAGCAGGCGCGGCACCAGCGGGATCAGGACGAGCTGCGGAATGCCGGTCCACGCCAGCACGAAGCCAATCTGCTCCGAATTGTAGCCCTGGATGTGCGCCAGATAGACCGGCAGGATGTACACTGAGCCATACAGCGCGAAGCCCATCAGAAAGTTGGCGATACTGCCGAAGGCGAAATTCCGGCGGACGAGGATGCGCAGGTTGAGCAGAGGCTTCGCGCTCCTGAGCTCGATCCAGATGAAGAGCGGCAGCGCGATGGCGGCGACGATCGACAGGCGCTGGATCAAGGGCGAGCCGAACCAGTCGTCCTTGTTGCCCTCTTCGAGCACGGTCTGGAGCGCGGCGAGGCCGATCGCCATGGTGGCGATGCCAAGCCAGTCCCCTTGGCGCAGCAAGGAGAGCTGCATCGGGGCGCGGTCGAGCGAAAACCACAGCATGCCGACCATCAGCGCACCGGGCGCCAGATTCACATAGAAGATGTACTTCCAGTTGTAATTTTCGGTGAGATAGCCACCGATGGTGGGGCCGATCGCTGGCGCAAACGTGGCGGAGATGGCGAAGAGGGCGAGGCCGATCGGCTGCTTCGACTTCGGCAAGAGCGTGATGACGATGGTGAAGGCGAGCGGGATCAGCACGCCGCCCGAGAAGCCCTGGATCGCGCGGAGCACGATCATCTGCCCCAGATTCTGCGCGAGCGCGCAAGCGGCGGAAAAGACCAGGAAGAGGACGGAGTTGACCAGCAGGTATTTGCGCAGCGAGAAGACCTGTGCCAACCACGCGCTTAATGGGATGACGATGATCTCGGCGATGAGGTAGGAGGTGGAGATCCATCCGCCATCATCGATCCCCGCTCCGATCCCGCCTTGGATGTCTGCCAGCGAGGCATTGACGATCTGGATGTTCAGAACGGCCATGAAGGCGCCCAGGGTCGAGCCGATCACGGCGATCCAGGTCTTGAGCGAAACCGCATCCCGCGAAGGCGCGGAGAGCGCGGCGGGGTTGGTAACCGCAAGAGCGGTCATGATCATCTCTCCTCTAAGTTCGCAGCATCAACATGCAGCTGGGCGGCCTCTGTGATAATCGCGAAAAATGAAAAGAATTATCCCGCCGGAGTGGATGATCCGGCTGTCTGGATGGCTTCGGCCGCGGGCTTGGTGTTGATGACCGGTTCGACCGACATGCCAGGACGGAGCAGGCCGTGAAGCGCCCCCTGGTCGACCAGGATCTTAACCGGGATGCGCTGCACGATCTTGGTGAAGTTGCCAGTAGCGTTGTCGGGCGGCAGCAGGGCGAATTCGAGCCCGCTGGCCGGGGCCATGCTGTCGACGTGGCCCGTGACCTTGACGCCGGGGAAGGTGTCCACTTCCATTTCGACCGGCTGGCCGGCGAGGACATGAGTGAGCTGAGTCTCCTTATAGTTGGCGACGACATAGACGGCGTGGAGCGGGACGACGGCCATCAGCTCGGTGCCGGCCTGGACATACTCGCCGACGCGCAGCGACCGGGCGCCGACTGTGCCGTCTACGGGCGCGGTGATGGTGGTGTAGGAGAGGTTGAGCGCCGCCTGGTCGGCCACAGCCTGGGCATGGGCGAGGGCCGCCTCGGCTTGCTGCCGCTGGGTGGTCAGCACGTCGATCTTCTGTTGGGCGGCGGTCAGCGCGGCACGGCTGGCGGTCAAAGCGGCCGCCTTTTCACGCAGCGCCGAATCGGCCTGCTGAGACCGCTCGACGGTGCCGTTGCCGGTCCGCGCCAGCTCGTCGAAGCGCAAGCGCTCTTCGCGGGCGAAACCGAGTGACGCATCGGCTGATTCGATATTCGCCTTTTCCTGCTCGATGACCGAGCGCTGCAGGGCGATCTGCGCATCGAGGTTCCGGATCGCGGAATCGGCCGCCGCGACGTCGGCGCGGGCCTGGGCGAGCGCGGCCTTGAAATCGCGATCGTCGATCCGGGCCAGAACCTGACCCGTCTTAACCGACTGGTTATCCTCAACATCGACGCTGGCGATATAGCCTGAGACCTTGGGCGCGACGGTGGTGTAATCCGCCTGCACATAGGCGTCGTCGGTCGAGACCATGAACCGCCCTTCGGTCCAGTAGCCGTACGCGAAATAGCCCACACCGGCGATGCCGGCCAGGAGGCCCAGGCGGAGCATGGCGCGTTTCAGCTGGGCGCGGGAGAGGGAGAAGGCGGGCTTCGTCGGCTTGGGGACAAGAGCGGCGGGGCGGGTGATGTCGGTCATGATATCCTCTGCGAATCTCGGCGGACGCGGCGCGCGTCCCAGCTGCTTTGGAAGATGCCGCCGCAAGCCAATTGTGATAATCGGAGGAATTGCGAAAGGATTATCCAGCCACAGCGGACAATCGGGAGGAATCATGGACCGCCTGACCAGCCTTGAGGTCTTCGCGCAGGTGGTGGACAGCGGCGGTTTCTCTGCCGCAGGGCGGCGGCTCAACATGTCGGTGACAATGGTGAGCAACCATGTCCAGGCGCTGGAGGACAGGCTGGGCGCGCGCCTATTGAATCGCACCACCCGGAAGGTGAGCCTGACCGAGGTCGGCAAAGCCTATTACGACCGGTGCATCCAGATCCTGGCCGACCTGGAGCAGGCCGACCAGGTGGCCGGCGCGCTGCAATCGACGCCCCGCGGCACGCTGAGGCTGCACGCGAGCAGCCATATCATGCGGTTCATTGCCCCGGTGGTCGTGGAGTATCTGGGGCTCTATCGCGAAGCCTCGGTCGATCTCGCCATGGGCGAACGCATGCTCGATCCGGTCGAGGAGGGATTCGACCTTGCAATTCGCACCACGGTATCGCCCGATTCGAGCCTGGTTGTGCGACAGCTGACCAAATGGAGGCATATCCTGTGCTGCGCCCCGACCTATCTGGAGACGCACGCGCCTCCCCTGCTGCTATCCGACCTGACGGGGCATAACTGTTTGCGCTATGCCTTTTATCCGTTTGGCGAAGAGTGGCGTTTTACCGGCCCGGACGGGCAGCCGGCGTCGATCAGAGTTTCCGGAAACCTGGTCAGCAGCAGCGGTGAGACACTGCGCATGGCCACATTGGCCGGGCTCGGGATCCTGCTGGGGCCGGGGTTCGTGATCGGCGACGACCTGGTTGCCGGACGGCTCGTCCCTATCCTGCCGGACTATCGTCCGATCGAGTTCGCCATCCACGCAATCTATCCGCACCGCCATCTGCTGTCGGCCAAGGTGCGCGCCTTCCTTGACCTGCTGACGGAACGGATCGGCGAATATCGGCGCTGGATCAGCCCTGATTTGCCGGCGGGGACATATCCTGCTCCATCCGACGACCCGGCCGCCTTTGGCGAATAGAGTGTTCGCCTAGCCGTCCATCTTCGGCACGACGGCACGACCGCTCCCTTCACAGGTCATTTCCTTCCGGCCTGCATCTGCTCTAATGTCCCGCGATGCGTAAAATCGGCTCAGGTCTTTGGCAGGCAACGGTCCGGGTGGGCGACTCCATGGTTGAGCAGTTCGCGGACGCCCTGGAACCCGGCTCGGCCGGCGTCTCGATGTTTGAGACGGCCGCCGGCGACTGGTCGGTGACCGCGCTCTATCGCGCAGAACCGGACGAACGGGCGCTGGCCGCGCGGCTGGCGCTGGCGGCTGCGGCCTATGGGCTGACGGAGCCCCAGCTGGAGGTCGCGTCGCTGCCGACGGCAGATTGGCTGAAACAGGCCTATGCCGGGTTTCCGGCACGGGATATCGGACGATTCCATGTGCATGGGTCGCATTTACCGGCTCCGATGGGACGTGCCGTGCCGCTCAAGATCGACGCCGCAACTGCCTTCGGCTCGGGCGAGCATGCGACGACCGAAGGCTGCCTGCTGGCGATCACAGATCTAAAACGACAGGGCGCCACAGTTGGGCGCGCGCTCGACATGGGCACCGGGTCGGGCATCCTCGCCATCGGCATCGCCAAGCTGTTTCCGTGGGCGCGGATCGTGGCCATCGACATCGATCCCGAATCGGCGCGCGTGGCCGCGCTGAACGCCAGACTGAACCATGTGAGCACGCAGATTCAGGCGGCGCAGGGTAATGGCTACCATACCCTTGCGGCGCGCGGTCCGCGTTTCGATGTGATTATCGCGAATATCCTGGCACGGCCGCTGATCCGGATGGCGCCATCGTTGGCTGGGCGGCTCAGGCCCGGCGGCACGGCAATCCTCTCCGGTTTGCTGCGGCGTCAGGAGGCCGGCGTGCTGGCGGCCCATCGCGCGGTTGGATTGACGCTGGTCGGCCGCAAGCCGATCGGCGAGTGGAACACCTTGATCTTGAGACGGACATGACCTTGACCTCCCCTTTCGACCGTATCGCCGCGCTGCGTGCGCTGATGGAACGCCAGTCGCTTGACGGCGTCCTAGTGCCACGCGGCGACGAGCATCTTGGGGAGTATGTACCGCCCTCGGCCGAGCGGCTGGCCTGGCTGACGGACTTTACCGGGTCGGCCGGCTTGGCGGTGGTATTGAAGGACAGGGCCGCTCTGTTCGTCGATGGCCGCTATACCCTCCAGGCGGCGCAGCAGGCGCCCGCGGCACTTTACGAAATCCACCATCTGGTGGGCGAGCCTTATGCCACGTGGCTGAAGGCCGTGCTGCCCCAGGGCGCGCGGGTCGCCTATGACCCGTGGCTGCATTCGGCGGCCTCGATCCAGGCACTGAAGAGCGAGCTCGGCGGCGCGGGGATCGAGACGGTGGCGCTCTCTGCCAACCCAATCGACGCCATCTGGACGGACCGACCGCCGGCGCCCCTGGCGCCCGCCGTTCCGCACGCGCTGGCCTATGCCGGGGTGGCATCGGCCGAGAAGCGCGCCACCCTTGGCAAGGCGCTGGCCGAAGCGGGAACCGTCGCAGCGGTGCTGACGCAGCCGGACTCGATTGCCTGGCTGCTCAATATCCGGGGCGGCGACGTGCCCAACGCGCCACTGCCGCTCAGCTTTGCCATCCTGAAGAAGGATGGCCAGGTGGACCTGTTCATCGACGAGCGCAAGCTGCCCGCTGAAACCCGCGCGCATCTCGGCAATGGCGTCTCAGTCGCTCCGCCGGCCGCGTTCGGCGCGGCGCTGGACGGGCTGGCGCGGATGGGAAAGCCGGTGCGACTCGATCCCCAGAATACGCCCGCGTGGGTGGTGGACCGGCTGAGGGCGGCCGAGGTCACGATTACCAATGGTGTCGATCCCTGCCAACTGCCAAAGGCAATCAAGAACCCGACCGAGATCGAGGGCGCGCGCGAAGCGCATCGCCGCGACGGTACTGCCCTGGTCAAGTTCTTCACTTGGCTGGACCGGGCCATGGAGACCGCCCCGCCGACCGAGATCGGCGCGGCCGAACGGCTGGCGCGGTTCCGCGCGGAGCAGAAGCTGGCCAAGGGCCCGAGCTTTGACACCATTTCAGGGGCGGCTGAGCATGGTGCGATCGTGCATTATCGGGCAGTGCCGGAGAGCGACAAGCAGCTCAGGCCCGGCATGATGTATCTGCTCGACAGCGGCGGCCAGTATCTGGACGCCACCACCGATGTGACCCGCACGATGGTGCTGGGTGAGCCCACCGCCGAGATGCGGCGGCATTTCACGCTGGTGCTGAAGGGCCACATCGCGCTCGGCCGCGCGCGCTTCCCTCGGGGCACGACTGGTGGGCAGCTGGATGCGCTGGCGCGGGCGCCGCTGTGGGAAGCGGGGCTCGATTACGACCACGGTACCGGGCACGGCGTCGGCAGCTATCTGTCGGTGCATGAGGGACCGCAGCGTATCTTCAAGAACGGCGCGGCGGCGCTCGAGCCCGGCATGATCGTGTCGAACGAACCCGGATATTACAAGACCGGCGCCTACGGGATCCGCATCGAGAATTTGGTGCTGGTCCAAGAGGCCGACCTGCCCGGCGCCGAGCGCCCGATGCTGGAATTCGAGACCCTGACCTTGGCACCGATCGATCGCGACCTGATCGATGTCGCGATGCTCACCCCGGCCGAGCGGCACTGGGTGGACCAGTATCATGCGCGAGTTTACGAGACGTTGGCCGACCGGCTGGAGGCGCCGGAACGCGACTGGCTGGCCGAGGCGGCGGCGCCGCTTTAAGCGCGACAGAGGGAGATCTTGAAAGGGCTCGCCCTGGCGGCGCTGGCAGTTGCTCTAAGTTCCGCCGCCAAGGCCGCCGACATTACCGGCGCCTGGAAACTGTCCGGCAGCGTGTTCTTCAACGCGGTGAACACCACCTGCCATTTCAAGAAGGACGGCAACGCCGTTCTGGCTACCTGCGAGAACGACCAGGGCCCAGGCGCCTACACCCCGGCGACGATCGTAGGCGACAGGATCACCTGGAGTTGGGACCCCGGCCCGGCGGTTCTGACTTTCCGAGGGGCGCTCACGTCCGACACGACGATGACGGGGGAGATCAAGGTCCGTGGATTCACCGGAAGCTTCGAAGCAACCAAGCAATAGGGACGCGATCGCCCGGCTGGCGCTGGTCCAGGGCGACATCACGCGGCTGGAGGTGGACGCGATCGTCAACGCCGCGAACAGCTCGCTCTTGGGCGGCGGGGGCGTGGATGGGGCGATCCATGATGCAGCTGGGCCCGAGCTGCTGGCCGAGTGCCGATCGCTTGGTGGGTGCGATGTCGGTGATGCGAAGATCACGCGCGGATGCCGGCTGAAGGCGCGATATGTGATCCATACAGTGGGGCCGGTCTGGCGCGGCGGTAGGCGGGGTGAGCCGCAGCTGCTGCGCAGCTGCTATCGGCGCTCGCTGGAGTTGACTGAGGCGCATGGGCTGAAGACGGTCGCGTTTCCGGCGATCAGTTGTGGTGCCTACGGCTATCCGGTGGCGGCAGCGACGGAGATCGCAGTGGATGAGACGCTGGCGGTGCTGGCGGGTGGGGCGGCGATCGAGCGGGTGGTGACGTTCGTCGCCTTCGACCGGATCGTGAGCGCGGCCTATCGGAAGGAGCTGGGGAAACACTCCCTGCTGCTTGGGTCGCCATCCACTAATTCTTAAATCGTCATCCCGGCGGAGGCCGGGACCCAATTTCCCGCCATCGCGACGGCTGAGAGTTGGGTCCCGGCCTTCGCCGGGATGACGATCTAAAGAATGGGAATGGTGAGCTATTACGCGATGCTGGGGTAAAGATCGACCCAGTGCGGATTGTGCTCTTCGATCAGCCTGATCTTCCATGCGCGCTGCCACTCCTTGAGACGGCGTTCGCGCTGGATCGCGGCTTCGACGCTATCGAAGACCTCGAAATGGACCAGCTTATCGCAGCCATACTGAGCCGTGAAGCCAGGGATCGCCTTGTGCTTATGCTGCCAGATGCGGCCAGGAAGGTTACTGGTCACGCCGGTATAAGCGTTCCGTTGCGACCGCTGGCGACGATGTAGACTGTGAATCGCTTCTCCGTCACAGTCCCCTCACCCCAAACGCCAAAAGCTCCGCGCCAGGCGGAGCGTTCGCGTAATCCGAGCTCGAGAGGAAGGCTCAGAAGCCTTCGCGGTCCATGCGCTTGCGGAGCAGCTTGCGGGCGCGGCGCACGGCTTCGGCCTTTTCGCGGGCGCGCTTCTCCGATGGCTTCTCGAAGCTGCGGCGCAGCTTCATCTCGCGGAAAATGCCTTCGCGCTGCATCTTCTTCTTGAGCGCGCGGAGAGCTTGATCGACATTATTGTCGCGGACAAGAACGTGGACGATGGGTCCTACTCCCGTTGTGGGCAGGCGTTCGGCATCAAGGCCTTGAACGCGCGCCCGGTGTTGACGACTTGAAAAATGGATGCGCCTTCTACCATTACAAGGCGAAGTTTGAAAGAGGGCCCTCGCGAAATGTCTCTTCTGCAAGTCGTGCGCATGGGCGATCCGGTGCTGCGCCGGGTCGCAAGCCCGGTCCAGGACCCGACCGATCCTGCCATCGGCGCGCTGGCACAGTCGATGATGGAGACGATGGTCGCTGCACCCGGCGTCGGCCTCGCCGCGCCGCAGGTGGGGCAGAGTCTGCGCATGATCGTGATGCGGCTGATCGCCGACCGTGCCGCCGCGGCAGAGGAGGCCGAGCCGCCCAGCATGATGGCGCTGATCAACCCCGAGATCGAGGCGCTGCGTCCCGAAACCGAGCCCGGCTGGGAAGGATGCCTATCCGTGCCCGAACTGCGTGGCGTGGTCCCGCGCGCCCAGCGGATCGGCTGGCGCGGCTGGCTTCTCGACGGGCGACGGATCGAGGGCGAGGCTAGCGGGTTCCAGGCCCGTATCCTCCAGCACGAGGTCGATCATCTGAACGGCATCCTCTATCTCGACCGCATGACCGATTTCAGCACGCTGGGCTATGGCCCCGAGCTGCAGGCCGCGGCGGAAGCGGCGGCTGAGCGCGAAGCGGATTCCCGGCTATGACCCCGTCAACCCAAAGCGAACTGCTGCGGGACCGGATCTTGCTGGCCGCCCTGCCCAGCGTCGCTTTCGACGGCTGGTCGATGGCGACGCTGCGCGCCGGGGCCGCCGACGCAGGCCTGGCGCCGCAGGACCTGCTGCACGCTTTTCCGAACGGCGTCGCCGATGCAATCGCCCACTGGTCGGACTGGGCTGACCGGCAGGCGATCGCAGCCATGAAGTCGGAAGAAGTCGCGGGCTTACGCACCCATGAGCGGATCGCGATGGGCGTGTGGGCGCGGCTGCAGGCGATGGGTCGGTGGCGCGAGGCGGCGCGCAAGGCGACCGCATGGCTGGCCACCCCGCGCCGGGCACCCCTGGCAAGCCGGCTCGCCTACCGCACCACGGACGCGCTGTGGCGCGCCGCGGGGGACACGGCCACCGACTTCAATTTCTATACCAAGCGCGGCCTCCTGGCCGGCGTGCTGCTGTCGACGACCTTGTTCTGGCTGCAGGACAAGAGCGAGGGCAACCAGGATACCTCCGCCTTCCTCGACCGCCGCCTCGCCGAGGTGCTGAAGCTAGGCGGCCACATCGGCAGGGCGAAGGCCGCGCTCGATCGCCTCGACCCGGCCGCGCTTCTCCGTCGCTTACGGCACAGCACGTGACCGCCAGCGGCGCGCACCGGAACCGGCTAGCCGACGCCGCCAGCCCGTACCTGCTGCAGCACGCCGACAATCCGGTCGACTGGATGGAGTGGGGCCCGGAGGCTTTCGCCCGGGCCAAGGCCGAGAACAAGCCGATCCTGCTGTCGGTCGGCTATGCCGCGTGCCACTGGTGCCATGTGATGGCGCACGAGAGCTTCGAGAACCCGGAGATCGCTGCCATCCAGAACCGGCTGTTCGTCTCGATCAAGGTGGACCGTGAGGAGCGGCCGGATATCGACGCGATCTATATGAACGCGCTGCACATGCTCGGGCAGCAGGGCGGCTGGCCCTTGACCATGTTTCTGACACCGGACGGTGAGCCATTCTGGGGCGGCACCTATTTCCCGCCCGAGGCGCGGTGGGGTCGCGCCGGCTTTCCCGACCTGCTGCGCGGCATTGCCGAAGTCTATGCGCAGCAGCCGGAGAAGGTCGCGGGGAATGTCGCGGCGTTGCGACAGGGGCTGGCCAGGCTGGGCGAGGCGGCCGACGGCGGCACGGTGGACATCCCGCTCCTGAACGAGGTGGCGCGCCGGCTGGTCGCCGCTTTCGACCTGACCGATGGCGGCATCGGGTCGGCGCCGAAGTTCCCAAATTGCTCGGCTTTCGAGCTGATCCTTCGTGCCTGGCTGCGGACCGGGGACGACGCATTTCGGACAGCGATCGAAACCACACTGGACCATATCTGTCAGGGCGGCATCTACGACCATCTGGGCGGAGGGTTCGCACGCTATTCGACGGATGCGCAGTGGCTGGTGCCGCATTTCGAAAAGATGCTCTACGACAATGCGCAGCTGGTGCGATTATTGACACTGGCCTGGCAGGCGACCGGTAAGGAGCTTTACCGAGCGCGCATCTTCGAGACTGTCGGCTGGGTAATGCGGGAGATGCTGTCCCCGGACGGCGGCTTCACCGCCTCGCTCGACGCGGACAGCGAGGGCGAAGAGGGCAAGTTCTACGTCTGGACCAAGGACGAGATCGATCGGCTCTTAGGCAAGGCCGACCCGCTGTTCTCCGAGGTCTACGATGCGACCTGGGCGGGGAACTGGGAAGGCAAGATCATCCTCCATCGCAACCACCCCGGCGGAGCATTGCGCTACGCGGCGGACGAGGCGAAGCTGGCCGAGGCGCGGGCGACCCTGTTCCAGGCTCGCGCCGGCCGCGTACGGCCGGGCTGGGACGACAAGGTGCTGGCCGATTGGAACGGGCTGATGGTCGCAGCGCTGGCCGAGGCGGGGTTCGTTTTCGGCCGGCCGGACTGGATCGAGGCGGGCGAACGCGCGTTCGCCATGGTGGTCGCGCGGGAGAGCGAGGGAAGGCTGGCGCATGCTTGGCGCGGAGACCGGGTCTCGGCGGCCGGAATGCTTGAGGATTACGCGCTGATGGCCGACGGGGCGCTGGCGCTTTACGAGGTCACCGGCAAGCCGCGCTATCTGGCGGCGGCCAAGCGCTGGACGGCCGCGCTCAGCACCCATTTCTGGGACAAGGGAGCCGGCGGCTATTTCCACACGGCCGACGACGCTGAGACGCTGATCGTGCGGAACAAGAGCGCGGCTGATAATGCGGTGCCGTCGGGCAACGGGGCGATGGTCTCGGTGTTGGCGAGGCTGGCGCTCGCGACCGGCGACGCGCGCTATGCGGAGCAGGCGGAGCGGGTGGTCACGGCTCTGTCGGGCGGCGTCGAGCAGAATTTCTTCCCGCTGGCGACCTTGCTCAATGGCGCCGAGCTCGCGATCGGCGCCACCGAGATCGTCATCATCGGCAATCGCGACGCGGAGGACACAGAGGCGCTGCTGGACGCGGTCAGACGGTCCGCCGTTCCCAACCGCTGGCTAAGCGTCGTCGCGCCGAGAGCAGGCCTGCCGGCGTCGCATCCCGCCGCCGGCAAGCGCCAGATCGGCGGCCGCGCGACAGCGTATGTGTGCCGTGGCCGGGTCTGCTCGGCGCCGGTATCGGATGGGGATGTGCTGGCGGAGTTTCTGCGCGGACGGCGTTGAGGTCTGGCGTTGTCCGCAGGACCGGCGGTGCCCGCGATCTGCTTGCCGCGCTGGCTGAGACTCCCTCTCATCAAGGTCGCTGATGCGACCCACCTTCTCCCGCTCGCGGGGAGAAGGATTCGTGGGAGCTCCCTCGCCCCGCGAGCGTGGAGAGGGTTGGGGTGGGGGGCTTTCGGGGCCATGTTCGAACGGATATGGTCCAGGGGCGTTAACCCATGACAGAGGCCGGAGCGATGACCGATATTCTGATCGACGCCGCGAGCGGGGGACAATTCGCCGCCTATCTGGCTGAGCCCGGGGGGACGGCGAAAGCGCCTGGCATGCTGGTGATCCAGGAAATTTTCGGGATCAATGACACGATCCGCGCGATCTGCGAGGCCTATGCGGCCGAGGGTTATGTCGCGCTGGCGCCCGACCTGTTCTGGCGGCAGCAACCCGGAGTGCAGCTCGACTACAGCAAGGAGGGCTGGGCCCGGGCGTTCGAACTCTATGGCGGGTTCAGCGAGACCAAAGGGGTGGAGGACCTGATCGCCGCGCTGGCGCAACTCAGGCAGCATCCGCGCGTCAACGGCAAGGTGGGAGCGGTCGGGTACTGCCTGGGCGGCAAGCTGGCCTATCTCATGGCGACCCGCTCGGACGCGGACGCGGTCGTCGGTTATTACGGTGTCGGCATCGACAACAGCCTGGGCGAGGCCAGCGCAATCACCAAACCGCTGATGCTGCACATTGCCGAGAACGACGGCTTCTGCCCGCCCGAGGCGCAGGCGAAGATCAAGGAAGGGCTGACGCCGATCACGTTCGTCACGGTCCACAGCTATCCGAGCGTGGACCATGCCTTCGCCCGCAAGGGCGGGGACCATTATGACGCGGCCGCCGCGACCTTGGCTGACAGCCGCACAGCGGAGTTCTTCAAGCACTATCTGAAAGCCTGACCCATGCGCGTCAAAGCCGTCCGCATCCATGAAACCGGCGGGCCGGAGGTTCTGCGGGTCGAGGAGATCGATGTTCCTGCGCCGGACAAGGGTCAGGCGCTGGTGCGGCAGACCGCGATCGGCGTGAACTTCACCGACACCTACAATCGCACCGGCCTTTACAAGCAGCCGTTGCCCCTGACCTTGGGCCATGAGGCGGCGGGCGTGATCGAAGCGCTCGGCGATCGCGTGGAAGGGTTCAAGGTGGGCGACCGGATCGCCTATGCCGGTGGGCCTATCGGCGCCTATGCCGAGGCACGGCTCTATCCGGTCGAGCGGCTGGTGCCGCTGCCGGACTGGATCGACGACCGGACCGCAGCCTCGATGATGCTGAAGGGCATGACGGCGGAATATCTGCTGCGCCGGACCTTCATCGTAAAGAAAGACGACTGGATTGTGATCCACGCCGCCGCGGGCGCCACCGGCGGGATCATGGCGCAGTGGGCCAAGGCGCTGGGCGCGCACGTGATTGGTACGGTCGGCAGCGAGGCCAAGATGCCGGTGGCCGAGGCCAACGGCGCCGAGAAGGTGGTGCTTACGAGCGACGCCAACTGGCCCAAGCAGGCGCGCGGCTTCACCGACGAGGTTGGCGTGCCGGTCGTCTATGACGGGATCGGCAAGGACACGTTCGACGGCTCGCTGGAATGCCTGATGGTGCGCGGGATGATGGTGTCGTTCGGCAATGCTTCGGGACCGGTGCCGCCGGTCGCCATCTCCAAGCTGAACGACCGCGGCTCACTTTATCTGACCCGGCCGAAGCTGTGGGATTACGTGTCGGATCGTGGCGAGCTGATGGAAAGCGCAGCCGCCCTGTTCGACGTAGTCCATCGCGGCGACGTCAAGCCGACCGTCGCCAAGACGTTCCCGCTTGATCAGGCCGCCGAGGCCCACCGCGCGATCGAGAGCCGTGCGGTCACAGGATCCATCATCCTTCTGCCTTAGTCGCGGCCGCGGGCGTGAAATCCGCGCAGAAAGCGGTCGCCGACAGATAGCGGTCGTGGCGGAGGCAGATGCCATCCTCGCCGCGAACCGAGGCCCAACCGGAGCTGAGGCTCGAAAGACCCTTGAACACCGTCTCGAGGTAGGCAGGGTCGTTACGGAAATAGCCGCACGAGCCGCAGCGAGCGCCTGCCATCTTCCTACCGCGTGAGGTTTCGCCAGTGATCGCCGAATGCTATCGTAGAGAGCACGAAACCCAGTGCCACGTTAACGGCCACACCGGCGGTGAAGGCGAGGAACGGCTTGCGACCGGCGCTGGCCAGTTCACGGAATCGGGTCGTGAGGCCGATCGACAGGAAGCAGAAGATGAAGGCCCAAGTGCGCAGGTCCTTGATAGGGCCCACCAGCGCCGGTGTCACCACCTTGTTATAATCGGCCAGGCTGTAGCCGGCGGTGGCGAGCGTGATCAGCAGCGAGGCGACCAGGAAGCCGATGACGAATTTCGGAAAGCGCCACCAGATCTGCGCTGCGTCGGGGCGCTGCCCGGTCTCGTTCGCCTCCCACCGCGTGGTGGCAATGATGGCGAGCACGAACGCCCAGATGCCGATCCACACGTCGCGGCCGACGACTTTCATCAGGGTGAAGGCGAAGACAGCCTGGTCGGAGGTTCCGGCGATGCCCGGCTGGCCGGCCAGGTTGCCGTAGGACTGTGCGGCCGCAAGGCCGGCTGCGTCTGCGAATTCCGACGTGCCGATCCAGGCGCCGGCAATGCCGGTCGGCAGACCCAGCGCTCGCGACACCAGCGGCAGCACGAAGATCATGACGATCGCCCACAGAATGACAGTGGTGATGGCCACCGGCGCGTCCTCCTTCTTGGCGCCGACAGCGCCGGCGATGGCAATGGAAGCCGATACACCGCATACCGCGCCGCCAGCACCCAGAACCGCCGCGAGCCGCCGGTCGAGCCCCAAGGCGCGGGCCACCCAGAAGATTACGAGGAAAGTTGCGATCGACACGATCGAGGCCTGCAGGATTGCAACCGGCCCGGCCCAGACGATGAGCGTGAACGGCAAGGTAGCGCCCAGCAGCACGATGCCGATTTTGATGTAGAACTCGACCCGGAAGCCGGCATCAAGCCAGCGCGGCAGACCGATCAGGTTGGAAAGAACTAGCCCGACGAGAAGCGCCACCAGCGGTGGCTCGAGATTGTATTTGTTCGCCTGGTCCCACTGTCCGGCCGTGAAAATCACAAGGGAGATCAGGTAGAGCAGAACGAAAGCCGGGATGAACCGGGACGGCTGATGCCCCAGGATCGTGGTCGCGGCGGTGAGGATGACGAGCCAGAGGCCGAACTGGGCGAGGTAGCGGGGAATGTTCGCCCCGAAATGAGCTGCGAGCTGGCCAAAATTCGACCATTTGCCTGGCGTGACCGCGATCCATTTCAGGCTCTCGCCTTCCGTGAACAGGATATAGGCGATGATGACGATGCCGAGCCCGATCCAGATCGCCCACCAGTCTTCCTTGAGCCAGAGTTCGGTCCAACCAAATCTGCGCTGCTCGGCCGCCTGCGCGCCGAGACCGTGATCGATGCTGCTCATATTTCACTCCCGGGTATGGGCGACGAAGAGTGAATTACAGATAGATCAGAGTCAATCATTTATAACAACATTAGTACTATGTAGATGTGAGGGGCTGGGGTTGGTAAGCCGACTCGCACTCTGTAAGAAAAACCTCCTTCTACGATTCTCGGAGCCTGGCCGATGACGATAGACGCCGACTGGTGGCGCGGCGCGGTGATCTATCAGATTTATCCGCTGAGCTTCTTCGATGGAAACGGCGACGGGATCGGCGACCTGATCGGCATCGAGCGGAAGCTCAACTATGTCGCCTCGCTTGGGGTCGACGCCATCTGGATCTCGCCCTTCTTTTCGTCGCCGATGAAGGATTTCGGCTATGACGTATCGGATTATACCGGCGTCAATCCGGTGTTCGGAACGGTGGAGGATTTCCGCCGCCTGACAGAGCGCGCCCATGCGCTCGGTCTCAGGATCATCATCGACCAGGTCTGGAGCCACAGCGCGTCCGAGCATCCGTGGTTCAGGGAAAGCCGTCAATCGCGCGACAACCCCAGGGCCGACTGGTATGTCTGGCATGATCCGGCGCCCGACGGCACCCCGCCCAACAACTGGCTGTCGGTGTTCGGCGGCGCCGCCTGGACTTGGGAACCCAGGCGGCGGCAATATTATCTGCACCATTTCCTTGACAGCCAGCCGTCGTTGAACCTGCGCAACGCCGCAGTGCTGGACGCGCTGTTCGACAGCGCCCGGTTCTGGATCGAGCTCGGTGTCGACGGTTTCCGCTACGACGCGGTCGACTTCATGCTGCATGACGAGGCCTTGCGCGACAATCCGGCCCGCCATCCGGAAGGCGGCATCATCCCCTCAAAGCCGTTCGGGCTGCAAAACCATGTGCACGACATGGTCCATCCGGACACCGCGAACCTGATGGAGCGCATCCGGCAATTCACCGACGCCCATCCCGGGATTGCGACCTTGGGCGAGGTGTCCAGCCAGGAAGGCGCGTTGGCGCGCATCGGGCGGTACACGGGCGCCGAAGGCAGCCGGCTGCATATGGCCTATACGCTGGAAGCGATGAAGCGGCCATTTTCCCGCCAGGCATTCATTGCGGAAATCCGAGAGATGGCAGCCAAGCTGGGCGACGGCTGGCTCTGCTGGGCGTTCAGCAACCACGACGTCGACCGGGCAGTGACGCGCTGGCTGGCAGAGGGCGCGGGCGACCGGGACTCCGAGGAGCGCTTTGCACGTCTGTTGATGGCGCTGATCCTGACGCTCAAGGGCAGTGTCTGCGTCTATCAGGGCGAGGAGCTGGGGCTGCCGCATGTGGAGGTACCGCATGAGCGGATGCGCGACCCATACGGGATTGCGTTCTACCCGGCATTCAAAGGCCGCGACGCCGCGCGTACCCCCATGCCCTGGACCGCGAAGGGCGCGGCCGCCGGCTTCACGCTATCAAACGACCCATGGCTACCGGTGCCGGAGACCCATCGAGACCGAGCGATCGAACTGCAGGAGAACGATCCGGGCTCTCTGCTGTCGGCGTGGCGGGCGTTTCTTGGCCTCCGGCGCCGGCATCCGGCATTCCGGGACGGCGATATCGAAATCGTGGAGACGCCGCATCCAGTGCTGGCCTTCCGCCGGCGGCGCGAGGACGAACGCTTATTGGTCATCCTGAACATGGGAGCTGAGAACGTCGTGGTGAACGCGCCCGACCTCGTCGGGTTGAAGCCGCTGCCAGGCATCGATTTTCCGGCCCGGCATGGATCGGGATCATTCGAGCTGGAGCCGTATGGCTACGTCATCGGCCGTATCTGACCGGCGGTTTTCCGCCTATATACGCACCTAAAACCATCACCCCGGCGAAAGCCGGGGCCCATCTGTCGGCAGCCGAGACGGCGGGAAATAGGTCCGGCCTTCGCCAAGATGCGGCGAGAGCCAGCAGCTACTGGTTCATTGACTGGAAGAAGTCGGAATTGTTCTTGGTGTGCTTCAGCTTGTCGAGCACGAACTCGATCGCATCGGCCGTGCCCATCGGGTTTAGGATGCGACGGAGAACCCACATCTTGGACAAGGTGGCGCGGTCGACCAGCATCTATTCCTTACGCGTGCAGGATTTGGAGATATAGATCGCCGGGAATGTGCGTTTGTCGGCCAACTTGCGGTCGAGCACGATTTCCGAGTTGCCGGTACCCTTGAACTCTTCGAAGATCACCTCGTCCATGCGGCTGCCGGTATCGATCAGCGCGGTCGCGATGATGGTCAGGCTGCCGCCCTGCTCGATGTTGCGCGCCGCGCCGAAGAAGCGCTTTGGCCGCTGCAGCGCGTTGGCGTCGACGCCGCCGGTCAGGACCTTGCCGGATGACGGCACCACGGTGTTGTAGGCACGGGCGAGCCGGGTGATGGAATCCAGAAGGATCACGACGTCGCGCTTGTGCTCGACCAGACGCTTGGCCTTCTCGATCACCATCTCGGCGACCTGGACGTGGCGTGTGGCGGGTTCGTCGAAGGTCGAGGAGACGACCTCACCTTTCACCGAGCGCGCCATGTCGGTCACTTCCTCGGGCCGCTCATCGATCAGCAGGACGATCAGATAGGCGTCGGGATGGTTGGCGGCGATGGCGGCGGCGACGTTCTGGAGCATCACCGTCTTGCCGGTGCGGGGCTGCGCCACTATAAGCGCGCGCTGCCCCATGCCGATCGGCGCCACCAGATCCCAGACGCGGAGCGTCATGTCCTTGCGGGTCGGATCATCGATCTCGAGCGTGAACTTCCGATCCGGGTAGAGCGGGGTCAAATTGTCGAAATTGATCCGATGGCGTACCGCCTCCGGATCCTCGAAATTGATCGTGTTGACCTTGAGTAGTGCGAAATAACGCTCACCGTCTTTGGGCGCTCTGATCTGCCCCTCTACCGTATCACCGGTCCTGAGGCCGAAACGGCGCACTTGGCTAGGAGAGACGTAGATGTCGTCAGGGCCGGCGAGGTAATTGGCTTCCGGCGAGCGCAGGAAGCCGAAGCCGTCCTGCAATACTTCGAGTACGCCCGAGCCGAAGATTGCAACATCGTTTTCAGCTAGCGTCTTCAGGATCGTGAACATCATATCCTGTTTGCGCAGCGAACCGATATTCTCGATCTGCAATTCTTCCGCGAAGGTCAGCAGTTCCGCGGGAGACTTTTTCTTTAATTCGGCGAGATCCATAGATGCCTTGATTGGGGATGTCTGGTGCAAGCCCTAAAATTTTTCGCGGGCAAGACGACGCAAACAAAAAGGAGGGGTAACCGCGACCACCTGGACGGGGGCGCTTTGAAGCGTGCCGTGCGGTACGATTAATCCGACGATACGCTCTGATGTTCCCACAATTAGGTGGGCATCACGGCGATGTCAATCGGGTGGAGATCGGGCGGACACATTTATTCGCGGATCGACAGAGTCCAGCGGTCGATAGACGGCTTTGGGTTGACGGGCGGCGCCTTGACCAGCCATGAATCCTGTCATGCCCAGCTTTGCCCAGCGCTTCCTTGCCCTGGCCGCCCGGCGGTCACCGCTTTGTCTCGGGGTCGATCCGTCGGTCGAGCTGCTGGCGCAATGGGGGCTCACGCGCGACGCCAAAGGTCTCGATCGATTCTGTGAGCTGCTGATGGAGGCAATGGACGACCGAGTGGCCATTTTGAAGCCGCAATCGGCGTTCTTTGAGCAGTTCGGGCCGGAGGGCATGGCTGCGCTCCGCCGCGTCGTGCGCCTGATTCACGAGCGTGGCGCACTGGCATTGATCGACGTCAAGCGCGGCGATATCGGGCATACGCTCGACGCCTATGCCGATGCGATGCTGGGGCCTGAGAGCCCGTTCGGCGGCGATGCGATGACCGTTCTGGCTTATCTGGGCTTCGGCTCGCTGAAGCCGCTGCTGGACAAGGCCGTCGCGCGCAGCGCCGGTGTATTCGTCGTGGTCCGGTCCTCGAACCCGGAGGGCCGGGCGCTGCAGGATGCGACGATGGCCGACGGTCGCACGATCGCGACGGCCCTGGCAGACGAAATCACAGCCTATAACCGGCAACTGAGCGAGCCGGTCGGCCCGGTCGGCGCGGTCATGGGCGCCACCATCGAAGGCAACGCGATCGATACCTTGACCCACCTGCCGCACTCTCTGCTGCTGGCACCCGGCGTCGGCGCCCAAGGTGCGACGTTTGCCGATGTGGCCCGCAATTTCGGGCCGGCCGCGCAACGAGCCATACCGTCGGTCTCGCGCAGCATCCTGAGCAAAGGCCCTTCGGTAGCAGCTCTCAGGGATGCGATCGAGCGCCAGCGCGATCTGGCGTGGGAGATCACTAGCGCCGTGCAGGATTGAGCTGATCGCGGAGATCAGGACTCACGGTGCGAAATCATGGAATTCCAGGTCGGGCGCGCTGGTGTTGTGGTGTGACGGCAGGCTACGGCTGAAGATTACGGAAACGATTTCGGCACGACGGAGATCGAGAATGGGCAAAGCGGCCGGCGAGCCCGAGTCCGCGTCGAGCCGCACCTCGGCCGTGTCGGATTTTTCAGGTGAGACGAACATGGAGCGCAGCGCGGCGAAGGGCACTGCGCCGGACGGCGGCAGCGTGATTTCGACGCGTGTACGCCGACTGGAAGCCTCAGCGACCCGCAATGCGCCCTCTCCGCCACCCCGGAACGACAGGTGGAATGTCAGGGCGCTGCGATCGAAGGCGATCGAATGAAGAGGCACATAGGGTCGTTCCTCTTCCTGAATCGGCCCGGCCAGGAAAGAGCTGCCATAGCCCGTATCAGGGCGGCCGGCCGGCGGCAGCGGCTTGATCCAACAATAGCCGTCGGATGGGTAAACGACCAGGACCTCGATCGCGTGCCCGTTCAGCTTGCGAATCAGCTGCACCAGGTGCAGGCCGTGCGTCACCGTTTGGCCTACCCGCAAGTCGACGCTTTCTGGGCGCCAGAAGCGGGCGAAACGATGCCCGACGAGCCTATAGTCGCCGTCCTCGTACAGCGTGACGTCCAGTGGATCGAACGCGTAGCTCGGGTCATGCGACTCGTCGCACGACGTGAAATCGGCGGCGGTTTCGTCCGCGAGGCCCGGGGTGAGATAGGCGGGATGGCGGGCTTCGACCACGAAGCGCCTGATTCCGGCACCCGCAAACTTCACATAGATGTTATCGTTTTCGGCACAGCCGGTCGACTGGCTGACGTTGTCGATCTCGACCGGCACACCGGCCGACGCCGTCGGGCCGATCAGCAGGAGCAAGGCCGCAGCGCATATGCGCCAGCCATTCATGCCGTCAGCGGCTTGAACTGCTTGGCGAGCGCCAAGCCCTGGTTCTGGTAGTTCGAACCGATGCCGCGGCCATAGAGCCGGTCGGGCCGGCTAGCCATCGGCTCATAGCGCAGCCACCCGACCGTCTGGCTGTGTTCGAGCAGGAACGGCACTTCGTGGGACCGCACTTCGAGCACCGCACGGCTGCCGCCGGCCGATCGATCCCAGCCAAAGCCCGGATCGAAGAATCCGGCGTAATGCACGCGGAACTCCCCGACCGTCGTGTCGTACGCCATCATCTCGGCCGCATAATCCGGCGGCACGCCGACTGACTCGCGGGTCATCAGGATGTAGAAATCGTTCGGGTCCAGGATGATCCTGGGCTCACGGTGCGCGTGGATCGGCTCCCAGAAGTCGAGCGGGTCGTAATGGCCGATCTTTTCCATATCGATCCGGTCGGTGTGCTTGCGCGCGCGAAAACCGATCAGGCGCTCCGCATTGCCGGACAAGTCGACGGTGACGCGGAGCATTCCGTCCTCGCCCAGGTTGCGCTCGCTGTCGGGCGTCAGCACGATCTGGCCGGCATCGGTCAGGCGCCGGAGCTCGCCCGGGGAAATCTGCGGCGAACCGCGGCGGAAACGGAGCTGGTTCAGACGAGTTCCCGTACGTACCACGACGCTGAAAGTCCGGGGCGCGATCTCGAGATAAAGCGGACCACGATAGCCGCGCTCCACGCGGTCGAACGCCGCGCCGCGGTCGGTGATGAGCCGGGTGAGAACATCCAGGCGGCCTGTCGAGCTCTTCGGGTTCGCAAAACCGCCGATCGCGGACTCGAGCGCCAGCGATTCCTCGAGGACCGCGACATAGACGCATCCCTTTTCCAGAACCGCACCGGACCTGAGGTCGATCGGATAGCCGTCAAGCTCGGCAATCTTCTGCGGAACCGTAGCCTCGGGGCCAGGAAGGAAACTGGCCCGGACGCGGTAGGCAACCTCTCCCAGGCGAAGGTCGATGCTGGCCGGCTGCACCTGCTCCGGCAGGATGTCCGCGTTTGCGAGGATTTCGCCGGCGCGCCGCATCGCGTTGATCGCCTGAAAGGGCAGGATACCGGTCGTGCGCGGCAACGCGACGTTCGGGAACAATTCGGCAGCGGTGTCGACCATGGCTAACTCTAATCGACAATGCCTCGTCATTGCGAGCGCTGACGGAGCTTTACGGTCTAAAACGGACGGACGATCACCAGGATGACGATAATGATCATCGCTAGCGTCGGCAGTTCGTTGGCAATGCGGAAAAAACGCTCGGAATGCATGTTCTGGTCGCGATCGAAGGCTTTCCGCCACTGATCCGCCATGAAATGGAAGATCGTCAGCAGGACGACAAGGCCGAGCTTGGCCGGCAACCAGCCGGTTTCCGCCAAGCCGGGATTGATCGTAATCATCGCCAGGCCGAACAGCCAGGTCGCGAGCGCCGCCGGGGTCATGATCACGCGCATCAGCTTCGCTTCCATCACCTTGAAAGTCTGGCTGGCGCTCGAACCCGGCTCCGTCTTCGTATGATAGACGAACAACCGGGGCAGATAGAGCAGCCCCGCCATCCAGGAAATCACTGCGATGACGTGAAGCGCCTTAATCCAGGGATAAAGAGTCTGGGCCAGCTTTCCCTACCTCATCAAACAGGTCTTGCAGGACGGCGGACAGATGCGCCCGTCCACGCCGCAACTGATTTTCGCCTTGCCGCTCAGAGTACTATTCACCAGCCGCGCCAAGCCATTGATAAATGGCCGGGCAGTGCCCACAGCCGGCACGCGGACGAAATAGGGCACGCCGTTCGCAGCGGAAAGAGCGCGATACTCAATCTCGATTTCGACCAGCGTCTCCGAATGCTCCGACACGAAAGCGATTGGCGCGATGACGACCGGAACCTTTCCGGCGCCCGCCCGCCTGATCTCCGAATCGGTGGAGGGGCCGATCCATTTCAGCGGCCCGACCCGGCTTTGGTAGCAGACGACCCAGTCAAGATCGGCGCGGCCGATGGCTGCGACTATCGCTTCAGCCGTACGCTCGCACTGAAACTGGTACGGATCGCCGCCCTTGACCACCTGCTCGGGCAGGCCGTGCGCCGACAGGAGCAACCGGGGGCGACCATGGGAGGCTGCCTCGTCCAGCGCCGGAACGATTGCGTCGGCCATCGCGCGGATGAAGCCTGGCTCGGTCGGGTAGCAGCAGACCGTCCGGGTCGGGGCATCAAGCCCGAGCAGCCGCGCCGCGCCCTGCCAGGCGTCGAGGCTTGACGCGGTCGTGGTGGTTGAGCATTGCGGATAGAGCGGCAGGAGGATGATCTCGTCCGGCGTCCATGCCTGGACATCGGCCACAGTCTGGGCGGTGAATGGGTGCCAATAGCGCATCGCAATGAAAAGCTTGGTGTTCGAGCCGCCGCCCAATGCCGCGTGCAAGGCCGAAGCCTGCGCCTCGGTATTCGACAGAAGCGGAGAACCGCCGCCCAGATGGCGATAGATCTCTTCCGCGATCGGCGCCCGGCGCTTGGAAACGAACGCAGCGAGCCAGGAACGGAACGGCTGCGGCAATCGGAAGATCGCCTTGTCATTGAAGAGGTTGAACAGGAACGGACGGACGGATTCCAGCGTGTCCGGGCCACCAAGGTTGAAAAGGACGATCGCAAGACGCTTGCTCATCCGCCGCGCACCAACTGCACGAGGGCCGACACATGGTCGGGCGGGGTCGTCATCGGTACGCCGTGGCCGAGGTTGAAGACCAGCGGGCGTCCTTCCGCCGCATCGAGGATCGCACGGACGCGTTCGGCCATCGCAGTACCGCCGACCACGAGCGCTGCCGGGTCGAGATTGCCCTGGACAGGCAGGTCGGCCGGTAAGGATTGAAGCGCCCAGCCAAGCGGAACCTGCGTATCGAGCCCGACTGCAGCAACACCGGTCCCCGCAGCATAGTCAGTCAGCATTCCGCCCGCGCCGCGCGGAAAGCCGATTACAGGCACCTTTGGGTGCAAGACCTTCAGCGCATCAACAATCCGCTTCGTCGGAGAAATAATGAAACGACGAAACTCTGACTCGGCCAGCACACCCGCCCAGCTGTCAAACAGCTGGACGATCTCGGCGCCCGCTGCGATTTGCGCCGACAGGTGCGCGATCGTCGATTCGACCAGGATGTCGATCAGCTTGTCGAACAAATTTTGATAGGTGAGCGCCCATTGTTTCGATACCAGGAAATCGCGGCTGCCGCTTCCCTCGACCATATAGGCCGCGACGGTCCAGGGGGCGCCACCAAAACCGATCAGCGCTACAGATTCGGGAAGTGCAGCTTTTACCCCTCTCACCGTCTCATAGACCGGCTTCAATCGTGCGACCAGCTGATCCGACTTCAAACGGTCGAGCTCTTGAGCGGAACGGACCGGCGGTAAGGTAGGACCCTCGCCCTCAAGAAATCTCACCTCCTGGCCCAGCGCCCAGGGAACGGTCAGGATGTCGGAGAACAGGATGGCGGCATCAAAACCATAACGTCGTATCGGCTGCAAAGTGGCCTCGATCGCCAGTTCCGGACGAAAACAGAAATCAAGAAAGTCACGAGCATGCGCGCGGAGCTGACGATATTCCGGCAGATAACGTCCGGCCTGCCGCATCAGCCAGATCGGGGTTGGACGAACGACCTTGCCGCCGAGCACATCGAGCATGGGCTTTGATGCCGGGAACGGGACGTTCATGGGTTTGAATCCCTCATAAAGAGTCTTTGCTTAAGATTGTTGTGAGAAGATGGATATCGGTGGGAATCGGGGATTAATTTTCAGTGTGAACTTATCCACAGGCTTTTCAGTGTCGTGTCCACCCACTTCAGGCTGCGTATGACTCGTTGGGAATCCTGTTCGGATGGCGGTTTTGCATGGGATCGGCCCCTGTGAAAAGTGTGGATAACTCGTCGGCAGGGACAAAACCCCCGTTTTTCGTCCAGAATGTCACGGAACAATTCCGCGCGTATCGGAATGGTTGCCTTCGGCTGGGCGAATGTGCATGGGTTCCGTGGCTGAAAGTTACTCGCGATCTTATCCACAATTTTATACAGGGTTCGGGGTCGCTGGCGGGAGGCAGGGTTGCGCGAATTCCATATGCATCTCGTGTCCGATGCCACTGGCGAGACGGTGATCAGCGCCGCGCGCGCCTGCGTGGCCCAGTTCGACGGGGTACGCCCGATCGAGCATTTCTGGAATTTGGTGCGCACGCAACGGCAGCTCAACCTGGCGCTGGAGGGCATCGCCGAGCGGCCGGGGATTGTCATCTATACCTTGGTCGACCGTGAGCTGAGGGCCAAGATCGAAACCACCTGCCGCGATTTGAAGGTCCCCTGCATACCGATGCTGGACCCTATCTTGAAGGGATTGTCAGCCTATCTTGGCCTCGAAAGCAAGGCGCAACCGGGTCGCCAGCACACCATGGGCGAAGAATATTTTATCCGGCTGGACGCCATGGATTTCGCCATGGCGCAGGATGACGGCCAGTCGCCGTCGAAGCTGGACAAAGCCGATGTCATCCTTGTCGGGGTGTCACGCACCTCCAAGACCCCGACCTGCATTTATCTGGCCAATCGCGGGATCAAGGCCGGCAACGTGCCCTATGTGCCGGGGGCGCCTCTGCCTGACATCCTGCTGTCGGAAAAGGCGCCGTTGATCGTCGGCTTGACCGAAGACCCTGAGCGGCTGGTCTCGATCCGCCGCAATCGGCTCCGAATGTTGAACCAGCCGGAGGGCACGTCTTATTCGGATATCGAATCGGTGCGCGAGGAGGTGAACGAGGCGCGGCGCTTCTATACCAAGATGGGCTGGCCGGTGATCGATGTGACAAGGCGTTCGATCGAGGAGACGGCGGCCGAGATCATCAAAATCCTGGCGCGGCGCAACCTGATCTCGTCGGAAACGCTGCATTTCTGATGGAGACTCTTATCCTCGCGTCCGGCAGCGCGTCCCGCCGGGCCATGCTGGAAGCCGCCGGCGTTCCGATCGTGGTCGACAAGCCCGAGCTGGATGAGGGCGCGATCAAGCGCACCCAGGCGGCGGCGGGCGCCTCGGTGGAGGAGGCGGCCCAGGCGCTGGCCTTGGCCAAGGGCGAGGCGGTCTCGGCGCGGCAGACGCGACGGCTGGTGCTGGCGGCCGACCAGATGCTGGAGTGCGAGGGCGATTGGTTCGACAAGCCAGCCGACCCGACAGCCGCGGCGCGACAGCTGATGCGGCTGGCCGGACGACAGCACCGGCTGATCTCGGCAGCGGTCGTGCTGCGCGATGGAAGGGTGCTGTGGCGGGAAACCGATATCGCGATACTGACGATGCGGCCGTTCGGGGAGGATTTTGTCCGGGACTATCTGGCGCGGACGGGCGACCGCGTGCTGGGGTCGGTCGGTGTGTATCAGGTCGAGGGGCTTGGGGTGCAGTTGTTCGAGGCGATTGAGGGCAGCCACTACACGATCCTGGGTCTGCCGCTGCTGCCGCTGCTCAAGTTCCTGCGCGCGCAAGGGGTCATTTCGTCATGAAGTTGCGCGCCGGGGTGATCGGCTGGCCGGTCGCCCATTCCCTGTCGCCGCGGATTCACCGGTTCTGGCTTGCCGAGCACGGTATCGATGCTCGCTATGAGGCAGTGGTGGTGCCGCCCGACTGGCTGGAGGACGCGGTCGATCGTTTCCGCGCCGGCGGCTGGGCGGGGTTCAACGTCACGGTTCCACACAAGGAAGCGATCATGTCCCGCTTGGACCGGGTGAACGAGACCGCGCGGTCGATCGGAGCGGTCAACACGGTGGTCGCGGTGGGCGAAGGAATGTTCGAAGGGCGGAACACCGACGCAGCCGGGTTCCTGGCTAGCCTGAGAGCCGAGCGGGCGGTCCGAAGCGAGCGGCCGGCTACGGTGCTGGGCGCGGGCGGTGCGGCGCGGGCGATTCTGGCGGCGCTGATCGATGCCGGTTTCACGGAGATCCGCATCGCCAACCGCAACCGCTCCCGGGCCGAGCAGCTGGCGGCCGTCTTTCCAGCGATCGTCTGCGACTGGGACGAGCGCGGGCTGATGCTCGAGGATGCGGGACTGCTGGTCAACGCGACGTCGCTCGGCATGGAGGGACAGCCGGCGCTGGAGATTGATCTTGAACGGCTGCCGGCATCGGCAACGGTGACGGATGTGGTCTACAGGCCCCTGGATACCGCGCTTCTGGCGCGGGCGCGGGCGCGGGGCAATATCGTGGTGGACGGGCTGGGCATGCTGCTGCACCAGGCCGTCCAGGGATTCGCGGCCTGGTATGGCATCACGCCGCTGGTGACGCCGGAGCTACGTGCGCATGTGCTGGCCGCGATCGCGCACGGGCGGTGAGATGATCGTCGTGGGGCTGACCGGGTCGATCGGGATGGGCAAGTCGAATGCCGCCCATGTGTTGCGGCATCTTGGCGTGCCGGTGCATGACGCCGACAGCGCGGTGCATCGCTTACTGGGCTCGGGCGGCGCCGCGGTGCGGCCGGTCGCGGCGCTGTTTCCCGAGGCGCTGGCGGGCAATCGGATCGACCGCACGCTGCTGGG
Source organism: uncultured Rhodospirillales bacterium (assembly GCA_964631425.1). Taxonomy (GTDB): domain Bacteria; phylum Pseudomonadota; class Alphaproteobacteria; order BOG-932; family Roseiterribacteraceae; genus BOG-932. The sequence goes on along the minus strand of CAZVYC010000015.1, from coordinate 12,573 downwards.
CGACAAGGTCTTCGGCAACACGGACGCGCTCAAAAAGCTGGAGGGGATCCTGCACCCGCTGGTGAGGCGGTCGAGCCGCGCCTTCTTGGCCGCGGCCCGGCGGCGCGGAGAGAAGCTGGTCGTGCTGGACATTCCACTACTCTACGAGAGCCGCGGCGAGAAGACGGTAGATAGGGTGATCGTCGTGTCGGCACCGCCGGCGATCCAGCGGCAGCGCGTGCTGACGCGGCCGGGCATGACCGAGGCCAAGTTCCGGGCGATCCTGGCGCGTCAGTTGCCGGATTCCGAAAAGCGTCGGCGGGCAGATTTCGTGGTGCGGACCGGCGGCCATCGCGGCGAGACTTACCGCCAGCTGCGCCGGATTGTGGCGCAGCTGAAGTCGGGTGAATAGTAGCCCAGGCTCTCCAGATATTGTGATATGGATTTGAGAATCGGCTAGATGTAGATATAGTCGCTATTCCGGCGAGCCGGAATGCACTTTTACGTTTGCGCGGGCAGCGCAATGGATTCCGGCTTTCGCCGGAATAACGATTGGAGTGTGTGGAGACATAATGACCGCCGTGGCTCTGCGGGAAATCGTGCTGGATACCGAGACGACCGGGCTGGACCCGGCGCAGCATCGGATCGTCGAGATCGGTTGCCTGGAGCTGGTCAACCACATTCCGACGGCCCGCAGCTTTCACCGCTACATTAACCCGGAATGCGACATCTCCGACGAGGCGGCGGCGGTGCACGGGTTGACCATCGACAAGCTGCGCGACAAGCCGGTCTTCGCCGAGATCGCGGGCGAGTTCCTCGATTTCATCGGGGACGCGCGGTTGGTCATTCACAATGCCGATTTCGACGTCGGTTTCATCAATGCCGAACTGGCGCGGCTGAGCCTGCCGCCGGTATCGCCGGACCGTGCCACCTGTACGGTGAAGCTTACCCGCCGACGCTTTCCCGGCTCGCCGGCGAACCTGGATGCGCTCTGCCGCCGCTTTGGCGTCGATAATTCCGGACGCACATTACACGGTGCCCTGCTCGATGCGCAGCTTCTGGCGGAAGTCTATGTCGAGCTCTTGGGCGGCCGTCAGCAGGGATTGGCGCTCCAGGTGGCCTCGACGGTCGGCACGGACGGCATAGGGACAGTCGTCATCCGGCGGCAGCCGCGGCCGCATATGCCGAGCGAGGAGGAACTAGCGGCCCATGCCGCCATGCTGGCGGGGATGAAATCCCCGCTGTGGTTGGAGGCCTGAGGGGTCAGTTCGGGAGAATGGAAGCCGGGGTGCTTTCCGCGGCCTGGCGCTCGGCCAGCTTGCGGCGATAAAGATCGACGAAATCGATCGGGTTCAGCATCAAGGGCGTGTAGCCCCCGTCGCGCGTCAGGTCCGCGACGATCGCCCGGGCGAACGGGAAGAGCATCCGTGGCCCCTCGATGAACAGCACGGGCTCGATCTGCTCCTGCGGAATGCCGGTGATCGTGAAGATGCCGGCATAGGCCAGTTCGACGATGAAGGCGACGATGCCGTCGCGCTTGGCCTCGGCACGGACCGACAGCGTGACCTCGTACGAATCCGGCCCGACGCCGACCGCCTGGACGCCGAGGTTGAAGGAGACCTCGGGCATCTGGCTCGAGGGTTGAGTCATGATCCGCAGCACATTCGGGCTTTCGAACGACAGGTCCTTGATATATTGCGCATTGACGCCGATTGCCGCGCGCCCGTCGTTCGACGGTTCCGTGCCGTTGCCGTTACCCGATAGGTCTGTCATTGCAGGAGTTCCTTGTTCATCGCGGGCGGTGGCCTATCACGGACCGGCCCGCGCGTACAACCGCCATTGCGACAACAGCCCCGCCATAGCAACAACACCCGCGCCATCGCGACGACAGTGGTCAGCGGTCGAGCTCGTGGAATTCGCCTTCGATGACGGTTTGCGGCGGCCTGGATGTGTTCTGAGGCCGCGCCCTGGGCACTATGCGGAACAGGCTCTGGCGCAGGCCGGGGGTCAGGAGCGCCAGCGCCGCGAGATCGGTCAGAAAGCCGGGGATCAGCAGCAGGAGCCCGGCCAGCATGCGCGTTCCGCCCTCCGCCAGAATGGTCGCCGGATTGCCGCGGCCGGCCTGCAGTCGGAGCGCGGTCAAGATGCCGGCATCGCGCAGCATGACCGCCCCGATCGCCGACGAGGCAACGACCAGGGCCAAAGTGGCGAGCACGCCGATCGCTTGTCCCACCAGGATCAAGGTGGCGATTTCAGCCAGGGGAAAAACTACGAACAGAAGGAGGGGCATCGCATCACAGCTTGTGAGAGAGGTCCGGCAACCTTATTTATCTCTGGGACGGCGTTGCATGCGGACGCATCAGCGCCGTTCGTGTATACGAGACATGGGATGTCGGTGCCCTGGGCGCTAGGGTTTGCCGCCGCGATCCAATGATCGCGCAGCGATTGTGTTCACGCCGCCCCCGGATAACCGGGATTGCGCGGCGCGGGCGCGATCGCCCGATCCGCCTGGGAGGTTGGCCATGAGTGAAGATTCATCGGTGGTAGAGATTATCGTCTTCGCGGCGATTGCGATCGTCCTTCTGTTCCGGCTGCGGGCTGTGCTCGGCCGCCGTACGGGCGAGGAGCGCGAGCGTTCGAACCCGTTCGACCGGCCGCAGGTGCCGCCGTTCCGGCCGGGCTTTGCCGAGCAGCCGGCGGCGGCCGGGTTCCGCCCCGCCGCCGCGCCCGAGCCGGACCCCAACCTGCCGCTGTCGCTCGACACGAAGCTGCGACGGGTGCATGAGGCCGACCCGACTTTCGACGAAAAGCATTTCCTGGCCGGTGCACGTGGCGCGTTCCAGATGATCGTGCCGGCCTTCGCCACCGGCGACCTGGCGACGCTGCGCTCGCTTTTGAGTTCCCATCTCTATGGCGAGTTCGGCCGCGCCATTTCCGCCCGCGGCCGGGGCGACCCGGTGGAGCCCGTGCGGTTCGAGGGGCCGATCGAGGCGGAGATCGTCGACGCGCGCGTAATCGGCCGCGAAATCCAGATTCAGGTGCGCGTCGCCAGCCGTCAGATCCACCCGGGCGAAACTCAGGCGCCGGAGCAGGAATCCATCGACTTCTGGACCTTTGCGCGCGATGCCGGGTCTCGTGACCCGAACTGGCAGTTGATCGAGACCGCCACCGGCCATTGACGCCAGCGACTGACGGCCGGCGATGGCAAGACGTCGCGCCGCAAGCGAGGCGGAGCGGGCCTTATGGGGACTCGCGATGCGTGACGTGCGGCCGCTGTCGCCGCATAAGGTGCTGCCTCCGGTCGTTGCACCGGTGCCCGAACCTGACAGCGTTTCCGAAGTCTCCGTTCCGACCAAGCAAGCCGCCGCGCCACGCCAGCCAGGCCCAGTCGACCGACCGACGCTCGACCGGCTGAAACGCGGCCAGATCGTCATCGAGGGCCGTATCGACCTGCACGGCATGGATCAGCGCGCCGCGTTCGCGGCGCTGATGGGCTTCATCGATACGTCGGCCCGCGCCGGCCGCCGGGCACTGCTGGTCATCACTGGCAAGGGCTCGGTGAGCCAGGGCGGCGGCGTGCTTCGTCGCAACGTCCCCGTGTGGCTGCACGCATCGCCGTTGGCGGGGCGGATATTGGCCATCGCACCGGCCCACCGAACGCATGGCGGGGATGGAGCGCTTTATGTGCTGCTGAGGCGAGTAAAATAGGAAGCCAGACGAAGCGGTATCGCGGATCTTTCAATCCTGCGGGATTCTCCTTGACCCCCGCTCCCCCCAATGGCTTCATCGTCACAGGAATTAAATTTGCCTCGAGGGAAACTCAGGCCGGGCGGCATCTCGCCGCTTCGCACGGCGCACCAGTCGACACATCGGAGAAGGACCTATGCCCGTTTCGTTGCAGCGTCGCGGACGCGCGGCCATCGTTTCGTTCATGCTCGCCGGCGCCGTGTTGGCGGGCTCGGCTAGAGCGGAGGAGGTCTATAAGCCGATCAATCCGACGATGGCGAACCAGACCATCACCCTGACCGGGCGGGACCTGACGATCGATCAGGTGATCGCCGTGGCGCGTTATGGCGCCCAGGTACAAATCGCACCTGAAGCCAAGCAGCGCGAGGCGGACAATTACGGGCTGCTGCTGGAAGCGGCGACCGAGGGTGTGGCGGTCTATTGGTTCAACCGCGGTGCAGGCGATCAGCGGGAGACGGTGATGTTCGCGGGCGACCCGATGTCTCCTGAGAACAAGGACAAGATCGCCCTGACGCAGATGATGTCGTTTAAGGGCGGCGAGGGCATCGGCGCCTATGGACCGGAGGTGAGCGAGGAGGAGATCGTGCGCGCCATGATGGTGGTGCGGGCGAACGCCATGACCTGGAACGCACCAAGCCCGCAGCTGGCGCAGATGCTAACCGACCTTCTGAACAAGCGGGTGACTCCGGTGGTCCGTTCCCGCGGCACCCTGGGCGAAGGCGACCTGGCGCAGCTGGGCAATGTCGGCGCGACGATGGTGGGATTCGGGGACGCTTATTACCAGGGCAAGCGGATGAAGGCGGCGGACGCCCTGCAGGCGGCCGGGTTGAAGCCGATCGAGCCGTTCGCCGCCGACAGCAACGCCCTGACCTCCTCCGACGCCTATGCGACCGGGCAGGCGGCGCTGCTCGTCGCCGACGCCAGGGCGGCGCTCGACTGGGCCGACATGGCCTATGCGCTGGACCTGAGCGGCATGAACAGCTCAATCACGCCCTTGAGCCTGGTGGTGCAGGGCGACCGACCGTTCAAATGGCTGAACTGGGACGCCGCCCGGGTGCTGAACATGCTGAAGGGCGGATACCTGTTCGATGACGATTCCAAGCGCATCATCCAGGACCCGGAAAGCTTGCGCGCGTCATCCATCCGCCAGGCGTCGGCGTGGGAGGCCTGGTCGGGCCTCCGCGATTCGGTGACCGAACAGATGAACAGTTCGGACCACAATCCGGCCGTGCATGTCGATATCGGGCCTGAGGATTCGTGGGAACTGGCGACGCCGCAGATGAAGAAATACTACGTCAAGGGCGGGCCGGAGAGCCACGGGAAGCATGGCTATATCGTGTCCAACGCGAACTGGGACCCCTATCCCCTGGCCAACAAGATCGAGGATCTGACCAACGCGCTCGCCAACATGGACGTGGCGGTCGAGCTGAGGATCGACCGGTTCAGCAATCCCTTCTTCACGGTGGTCAAGGCGGGCGACGTGCTGAAGAACGGGCGGTTCTTCTTCGGCGGCGGATATGCGCCCGTCGATATCTGGCAGGACATTGAGAGCCTGTCCAACCGGGTGGCGCCGGAGGGCCAGGCGATCGTCGCCACAGTCGAGGATCTGCAGACGCAGACCCGGATCAAGGTGGTGAACGCACGCAAGGTAGTGGACGACACGTTCCAGTTGCTGGCCGAGGACCTGCTGGTCGGATCCTATTGGATGGATGTGCGCAAGGCGCAAGACCCGAAGCGCGAATTCGGCCCTGGCCCGACCGCGGCCTGGACCGCCATCCGCAAGGTGGCGCCGCTGGAGCCCGACCCCGCCAACCCTTCGCCGCAGCCGGTATCGATGGTGATCGACGATTTCATCAAGGCGAACCCGGTTTCCGGGATTTATTCCGGCGGCCCCGCGCTGCCGGCGGGCGAGCCGCTGCTGGCGGGATCGGCGAAGTGGCCGGCCGGGAAGAGGTAAATACGCAGCCCCCACCCCAGCCTTCTCCCCGCATGCGGGAAGAGGGAGGGACCCGCCCAGCGGGAGGGTAAGGGGCAGACCCTCTCAGCCCTTCACCGGTCCCACGATCTCCATCATCGTGCCATCAGGGTCGGTGCAGAACAGGATGTCGACGCCCTGGCCGGGAGCGCCGAGTTTCGTGCGGTTCTTGTCGACCGTGCCTCCGCCGTTGTCCTTGATCAGCTTGGCGACGCGGTCGACGTCGTCGACCCGGAAGGCGATGTGGGCAAGGCCCAGCTGTGCCGCGGTGCCCTGGCTTGCCTTCGTGTTGGGGGACGGGTCGAGATGCACCAGCTCCAGCACGACGCCGTCGCGCTTCATGAAACGGATGGCGAGCTTTGCATTCGCGGCCTCGGAGCCCAGCGCCTTGGCAACCGCGCCCGGCACCTCATGCTGATCGCCTTCTTCGAAGCCCAACGCCTGGTAGAACTTGGCTGACTTGTCCAGGTCTGCGACCGAGATCGTCACGTTGGCGAGAATCAGCCCGTCGGCGTCCGGCTTTGTGGCGGGGCCGACGTCCGCCCGCGCTGCGCCGATGCCCAAGGCCAGCGCCAGAGCCGCGCCGGCCAGATTGCGTGAAACCGCTCGTGACATATCCACTCCCCCTGCAGGTGTTTATCGCGCGGTTTCTACAGGAGCGGCTCAGCGCCGTCGACAAGGTTGCCGCACTGGGAAGGCGGCACTGGGGACTGTTGCGCAGCATGCGGGTTTCGCGCACATTCGCGCCATCACATTCAGGACGCTGGAATAATGTTGAGGCACGCCGTTTTCCTTGCCGCGATCATGACGCTGGCAGCTTGCTCGGATTCAGTCGATCTGGTCAGCCCGGACAAGGTTTCCGGCTTCAAGCCCGGCACGACCAACCAGACCGAGATCGTGGCGACGCTGGGCAAGCCGATCCATACCGTTACCGAGGCGGACGGCACCAAAATCGACCAATATCCTTATGGAGGCGGGGCCGTCGGCGGTGGCTCGATCATTCCGTCCTTCCTGGGCGGTGACGACACGCCCAGCAAGTACGGCATGATCAGCTTCTATTACGGCGGCGGCGGCGTCCTGAAGGACATCAAGACGGGGCAGTAAGCCGCGGATACGCCTTACAGGATAAACTTTGACAGATCGGCATTGGCCGACAGCGAACCGACCCGGTCGCGCACCATCTCGGCGTCGACGGTCACCTTGCTGCCGGCGCGGTCGCTGGCGGTGAAGCTGACCTCTTCCAGCAACCGTTCCAGCACTGTGTGCAGCCGGCGGGCACCGATATTCTCAACCGACGCGTTGATCTCGGCCGAAAGGCGGGCGAGTTCGTCGATGGCCTCATCGGTGAATTCAAGGGTGACGTCCTCGGTCGAGAGCAGGGCCTTGTACTGCTTGATCAAGCTAGCTTCGGGCTCGAGCATGATGCGCTTCAGGTCCGCCTGTTCAAGCGCGGCCAGCTCGACGCGAATCGGCAAGCGGCCCTGCAGCTCGGGCAGCAGGTCAGCGGGCTTGGCGAGGTGGAATGCGCCCGAGGCAATGAACAGGATGTAATCGGTCTTCACCGGGCCGTGCTTGGTGTTGACGACCGTGCCCTCGATCAGGGGCAGGAGGTCGCGCTGCACGCCCTCGCGGCTGACGTCGCCGCCGCGGAACTCGGAGCGGGCGGCGATCTTGTCAATCTCGTCCAGGAAGACGATGCCGTTCTGCTCGACGAGCTCGATGGCCTCGCGGGTCACGCGCTCCTGATCCAGCAGCTTCTCGGCTTCCTCCTGGGTCAAGGTCTGCTGTGCCGCCTTGGCGGTCAGCCGCTTGGTGGCGGTGCGGCCGCCCATCGCCTTGCCCAGCATGTCGCCGAGATTGATCATGCCGACCGACGATCCGGGCATGCCCGGAATGTCGAAGGTCGGCATCTGGGGCCCGGAATCCTGCACCTCGACCTCGATCTCGCGATCGTCAAGCTCGCCGTCTCTGAGCCGCTTTCGGAAGGCGGCGCGGGTGCTGTCCTGCGCGCCCTTGCCGACCAGCGCGTCAAGGACACGCTCCTCGGCCGCCAATTCGGCGCGCGCGGCGACTTCCTTGCGCAGTTTCTCGCGCACCATGATGAGGGAGGTTTCCATCAGGTCGCGGATGATGGAGTCGACGTCGCGCCCGACGTAGCCGACCTCGGTAAACTTGGTGGCCTCGATCTTGATGAAGGGCGCATCAGCCAGCTTGGCCAGGCGGCGGGCAATCTCGGTCTTGCCAACGCCGGTCGGCCCGATCATGAGGATGTTCTTGGGCAGCACCTCGTCCTTCATTGCTTGCGGCAGCTGTTGCCGGCGCCAGCGGTTGCGGAGCGCGACCGCGACGGCGCGTTTGGCGTCCTGCTGGCCGACAATGAAGCGGTCGAGCTCGGAGACGATTTCCCGGGGACTGAAATTGCTCATGGATTCAATAACGCTGATCAGATGCTTTCGATCGTCAGATTCGTATTGGTATAGACGCAGATATCAGCGGCGATGGCCATAGCGCGCCGCGCGATATCCTCGGCTTCCAGCCCGTCCATGTCGATAAGCGCCCTGGCCGCGGCCAGGGCATAGACGCCGCCCGAGCCGATGCCGATGATGCCGCGCTCGGGCTCCAGCACGTCGCCCGTGCCGGTCAGCACCAGCGAGACCTGGGCGTCGGCCACGGCCATCATGGCTTCGAGCCGGCGCAGATAGCGGTCGGTGCGCCAATCCTTGGCCAGCTCGACACATGCGCGGGTCAGCTGCCCCTGATGCTTCTCGAGCTTGCCTTCGAGCCGTTCGAACAGGGTGAAGGCGTCAGCGGTGGCACCGGCGAACCCGGCAATCACCTTGCCGCCCTCGCCCAGCCGGCGGACCTTGCGGGCATTGGCCTTCATTATGGTCTGCCCCATGGTCACCTGCCCGTCGCCGGCGACGATGACGCGGCCGTTCTTGCGCACGGACAGAATGGTAGTTCCGTGCCAGGCACTTTGTATCGAATTGTCGGAATTCATGGTTCGGATCATGTGGGATGTTGCGACCTGTTATCAAGGCAGGTCTGCCACACGCCCGCAAAGGTACGACTCGTCATTACGAACGTAAGCGAAGCAATCTGTAGCGATACGCCTGGGTTGCTTCTTTGTCTCCGGCGCGTCGCAATGACGAAGAAGAGCTACTCCGCCGCGAGCGCTGTCCGGGTGTGATGCGCCTCTTCCCGCGGATCCTCGCTGAGCGCGGTCGTCCAGGCCCAGTGTCCGGAGGGAATCGTCGGCGTGATGCCGTATTCGGCGCGGATGTCGTCGACCTGACGGTCCACCATCTCTCGGTACGGCAGCAGCATCAGCGGCATCTTCCAGTTCCGGCCCTGCGCGGCGCCGAAATCCTCGGCATCGAGTTCGATCTTGAAGGACTGGGGGTAAAACAGCGCGCTCTTCATCGTCGTCTTGGCCTTGAGGTAGGCGCCGATGCGGTTGAAGAACGCTGCCAGCTCGGGCCGGAAATAGCGGTAGAAGGCCCGGGCATTGGCGGCGAGCAACGCGATCTCGCCGGCATGGTCGGTCTCGAAACCGGTGATCATATGCTCGATGTCGTGGGTCAGCGTGCGCTGCTTCAGGTAGAAGTCGAAATCGGTTTCGATCTTCATGCCCTGGAAGAAATGGTCCATGTTGTAGCCGCTGTTGGCGAGAAAATCGTAGATCACTGCGCCCAGCGTGCCGGGCGCCGAGCCCTTGACCTCGTCGACGGTGAAATTGGCCAGCTGCCGGCGCTCCAGCCATTCGCGGAAGGCAGGGAGGCGCGCCTTCTCCTCCTCGAACAGGCGGAGGATGGCTGGCATGTCCTCCAGGTCATGGAAGATCTGCGCGACTTCGGGGATGAAGGCGGTGTTGGGCATGTCGGCGCCGTTCCGGCGCAGCATTTCCTGGGCGATCAGGTCCCTGAGCCGCCCGTTGTTGAGATAGGGCGACGAGGAAATCAGCGTCGAGCTCTCAGTCGTGATCTTCCGGATCGCGCCGTTGTAATAATCGTAATCGGCCTGACTGACCTGCGCCATGGCTTCCTCCTCCGAATCCGTGCCGTTCAACCGGCGAGCGAGACTTTACACCTGTCTAACCTATGAACGTTTGTCCGATACGCAAGGCGGGTGCGCCTTTTTGCCCGTCGATGGGCAGCACGGATTGAAAGCCGCGCTCGCTTGGTTTAGCTGGCGACCGGCCTGCCGCCCGCCGATGGAGGAATTCATGCGCTTTCTCGCCGCCCTCGCGCTCGCCCTGGTGCTCGCCATGCCGGCCTGCGCGCAGGCCCCGACCCAGGCCGCACCCGATGACGATCCGGAGAACGTCCTTCTGATGAAGCTGAAAGACGGGACGGTGGTGATCCAAATGCTGCCGGAGCTCGCCCCCAACCACGTGAATCGGATCAAGGAACTGGTGCGCAAGGGATTTTATGACGGCGTACCGTTCCACCGCGTCATCGCCGGCACCATCGCCCAGACCGGCGATCCGACCGGTACGGGCATGGGCGGGTCAGGCAAGACGCTGAAAGCCGAGTTCAGCTATGAGCATCATATGCGCGGTACCGTTTCGATGGCGCGCGGCGACGATCCCAATTCCGCGGATTCGCAGTGGTTCATCGTGATGAAGCCGATGCCGAACCTCGACCACCAATATACGATCTGGGGCAAGGTGATCCGCGGCATGGAGTTCGTGAACCACATCAAGCCGGGACTCGATGAGGAGGACGGGCGTGTTATCGACCCGGACCGCATCATCAGCCTGAAAGTCGAGGCAGACGTATATAAGACGGCGAAGCATTGACCGGAGCAATCCGGCATCACGACGCGTTGCGAAGCCGAATGGACGCGGGACCAGAACAGTAGCTTGCTAATGATCAGCTAGCTATCCATCTAAGGTAGGCGGTGATCGGCCCTGCCGTTGGTTCCGCATTTTATGGCTTTTACGGAGTCCTCATGGCCGCCGCCGCTGCGCACGCAGGCGTAGTTCCCGTTGCGCCCAACAGAGGCATGATCACAGTCGTCACCATGGCGGCGACGGTGATGCAGGTGCTGGACACGACTATCGCCAATGTCGCCTTGCCGCACATGCAGGGCAGCCTAGGGGCGACCCAGGACCAGATCGCCTGGGTGCTGACGTCCTATCTCGTCGCCTCGGCGATCACGACACCGGTCACGGGCTGGATGGCTTCACGCCTCGGGCGGACACGATTGTTCGTCATCGCGCTGGGCGGCTTTACGCTCGCATCGATGCTCTGTGGGATTGCGGCGACGTTGCCGCAGATGGTGCTGTTCCGCCTGCTCCAGGGGGTCTTCGGCGCGGCTCTTGTCCCGCTGTCGCAGGCCATGCTGCTTGACACCTATCCGCGCGACCAAGTGGGACGCGCCATGGGCATCTTCAGCATGGGCGTGATGGTGGGACCGATCCTGGGACCGATCATAGGCGGGTACCTGACCGATCAGCTGACCTGGCGGTGGTGCTTCTACATCAACGTGCCCATAGGCGTGCTGACGATCCTGGGTGCACTGACCTTCATTCCGGAAACCGCCCGCACGCCGGGCCGCAAGCTGGACTGGTTCGGCTTCGCATTCCTGAGCCTGGCGGTCTCATGCTTTCAGCTGGTGCTCGACCGCGGGGAACAGAAAGGCTGGCTGCAATCGTCGGAGATCATGATCGAGGGCGCGCTGATGTGCCTCGGTCTCTACATGTTTGTCGTCCACAGCGCGACCACCACCCGGCCGTTCTTCGACGTGCGGTTATTCCGGGACCGCACCTTCGTGCTGTCGACCAGCCTTTTGACGCTGATCATGCTGGTCTATTATGGCTCAATGGCCCTTACGCCGCAGATGCTGCAGGGCGAGCTCAACTATCCAGTGATGACGGCCGGGTTCATCATGGCCCCTCGCGGCATCGGCACGATCGGCGCGATCCTGCTGGTGGGCAGGATTTCGCGGATAGCCGGGCCGCGCCTGCTGATCGCGGTTGGACTCCTGATCAGCGCGGTGTCGCTTCACATGATGTCGAAATGGTCGCTGATGGTCAGCCCGCGCGATATCGTGATCGTGGGTCTGATCCAGGGGGCGAGCATCGGGTTCATCAACGTGCCGCTGACCACGACCGCGTTCTCGACGCTCGAATCCGATCTTCGTACGGAAGCGACCGGATTCTTCAATCTCATGCGAAACATCGGCAGCGCCGCCGGCATCTCGATCACCTCCGCCTTCCTGGTCAGCTCGACCCAGGTCAACCATGGATATCTCAGCGAGTTCATGACGCCCTTCGGCCGGCTGGGCGTACAGAGCGGTCCCAAGGAGCTTGCCATGTTGAATGCCAACATCACCCAGCAGGCGGAAATGGTGGGCTACATCAATGTGTTCGCGATGCTGGCCTTCCTGTGCTTGCTGATCATTCCGGTGGCGGGACTCTTGCGCGTACCCAAGAATGCGCCCTCCGGCCCAGCGGTGATCGGGGAATAGGCACGATCACATGGCCTGCGGCGCTCTGCGATGTCGCCGGCGCTTGGGTTTTCCGTCCCGTTCCTGCTAGAAACGCCGGTCATGACCACCATGCCTCCCATCCCGCGCCGCGCCACCATCGAGCGGAACACGACTGAAACCCAGATCTCCGTCGAAATCGACCTGGACGGGACGGGCAAGTATTCGGTCGCGACCGGCATCGGCTTTCTCGATCACATGCTGGAGCAGCTGTCGCGCCACAGCCTGGTGGACCTCACCGTCAAGGCGGAGGGCGATCTGCATATCGATTTCCACCACACCACCGAGGATACCGGCATCGCCATCGGAGAAGCCTTCAACAAGGCGCTGGGCGACCGCAAAGGAATCAACCGCTACGGCCACGTCTACATACCAATGGA
>CAZVYC010000014.1:34812-41862 GCA_964631425.1 uncultured Rhodospirillales bacterium | reverse complement strand
TCGCACTCCCGGCCTTCGGCCGTCTCCCATTCGCCAGATCATCGAACAGCTGCAGCCAGCGCGGCAGCAGCACGGTCTTGAAGTCGAACTGCGTGACCGCGGTTTCCCGGGCTGCGGTGCGCAAATGCTGCATCCTCTCCGGATCGTCCAGGATCGCATCGACCCGGTCGGCGACCTCCGTCGGCGAGAAGAAATCAGCCACCAATCCATTCTGCCCGTCCTTCAGCACCTCCAGCACGGGCGGCGTGTCGGACCCGATCATCGCGCATCCGCAGGCCATCGCCTCGATGAACGACCAGGACAGCACGAACGGATAGGTCAGGTAGATGTGCGCCGACGAGATCTGCAGGACGTTCAGATAGACCTCATACGGCACCCGCCCCATGAAATGCAGGCGCTCCAGATCCAGCCGAGATCCGACTTCCTTGAGCATGATCGAACGATAGGTCTCGCCCTGCGGCGGCGGTGCGCCATAGCTGACGTCGTCGCCCCCGATGACCAGGATATGCGCTTTCGGCCGGCGGGCCAGGATATGCTCGGCCGCCCGCATGAAGGTATGAAAGCCGCGATAGGGTTCGAGATTGCGCGCGACATAGGTGACCACCTCGTCGGCGCCCGTCAGCACCATGTCCCGCTGCGGCAGCTGAACCCACGCCTTGGGGTTCGGCTTCACGATCTCGGTATCGATTCCCTCATGGATCGTCGTGATGCGGCTGCGCATTTCCGGCGGGTGCAGGCTGCGCTGCCACTCCGTCGGCGCGTTGCCCCAATCCGCTGCATCGAACGACAGCAGGGCCACCGCGTTCCGGGTCCGCACCCGGAACGAGTCGTTGCCCAGGGTCGGGAACTCCGGGTCGAAGTTAACGTCCACGTGCGCGAAATGATAATAGAACTCGAAATAGGACAGGATCGGCGATTCCGGAAACACGTCCTTGACGAACAGCAACTCGCCCCAGCCGCAATGGCCGACGATCACGTCGGGCTTGATGCTCTGCTGCTCGAGCGTCTGGCAAACCCGCGCGACCGCCAGACCGGTCCGCACCGCGACGTCGAAATCGACGGTGTAGCGATGGCAGCTCAGCGTCTTGGGGGTCGTGACCTTATAGACGAGCTTGGTGATCCCCGGCAGCGAGGCGTCCTTGCTCTGGGTAATGAAATAGACCGTATTTCCCGGCTGGTCTGCCAGATATCGGATGAGAAGCTTGTACTGTGCTGGAAAATTCTGGTGAACAAACAGAAAGATCATAAAGCCAGGGCCTGAAGTAGCGCCTCACAATTGCTCTGGGGCGTTCCTTTTGTCTTTCGCGCGACGATCGCGAGCTCGAGACTCGGCAGGCGGCGGATCGCGTACTCGGCGAAGCTGGCGCCGTTCAGGACCTCGACGAGGATGCTCGGGGTGAACCCGCAGCGATGGGCCATGCTGGTATGGCCTGCGGCGATCGCCGGGCCATAGCCGTAAACCATGTCATGGGCGTTCACCGGGCCGGCCGGCGCGTTATAGATCGGGTCCTTGAACTTGTCGTTCGCGATCATGTTGGCGATCGCCTGCAGGTCCGGCACCAGGCAGACCACGAACCCGTCATCCGCCATCACACGGTGGAATTCCGACAGCGCGCCGCCGACCTGATGCTGAAACAGATGCTCCAGGCAGTGCGACGACCACACGGCGTCGGCGATGCCGTTATCCAGCGGTGACAAATCTGTGATATCGGCGATGATGTCGGGCTGCGCCGTCGGATCGATATCGACCCTCAGCTGGCGCCAGCCCTGAAACAGCGGCGAACGCGTGATCTCGGTGGTCGGGCCGCAGCCCGCATTGACCACGAGCTTCGGCTGCGTGTCGCCGTATTGCGATTGATATGCCATTGAACTCTACCAACTACTCCTCGCCCGCCTGGTCGGGCTCGCGGAACACACTGAACCGGGGGCCGATCGGCGCCCTCGGCTTGCTGCTGCCGACGGCCGCGGCTTGCGGTTCCGCCGAACTCTCTTCGCTGTCCACCTTGCGTTTCCGCGCCGGCTTCCCGCCGGTCTTGACCTCTGCCGGCTTCGGCTCCGGCACCGCCTCGGCACCCGCATCGATCGAGACCCAGATACCCTCGATCGGGTCGCCCGGATCAGGCGAGCGGCATGGCGCGCCGTTGCGGCTCGGGCCGATCTTGGCGCCGGACAGCAGGATCGCGCCGTATTCGCAAGTCAGCTGAGGGCCGCCCTGCTGAAACTTGCCACGAATCGCGAATCCGATCAAAGGCACGCCGATGCCGCGCGTCCCGCACGAAGATCCGCCATCGACCCACGGCGTCTCCACGCCGGTCGCCGTGATCGCCTTGTATTCGATTGCGTCGGAAGGAATGCCCTCGAGCGGCACGATCGCGAACGACTCGATCCAAAGCCGCTGCCCGACCAGGCCGATCCATTGGCTTTCGCTGAATTGGATGTCCCCACGCATCTGCACGTGCGCGGTGACCTTGAGGTGCACCGGCCTTTGCGCTTGCGGCAGGGGCGGGGCGCTGCGCGCCACCGGAGCCTGCATGATGCGAACCGGTGCGCCGGGCGCCGCCGCGGGCGCCTGGACGGGCGCGGGCCCGCTATCCAGCCGCCTGATTTCCAGCTCCAGCGGCTTCATGCCGGTCGGCACGACCGAGGTCAGCATGATGGTCGCCGGCGCATCGCCGACCTTCACGATGATCTGGTCCTGGGGATCGCACAGCCAGCTGCTCGTCATCTGCGGGCCCAGCATCAGCTCCAGCTGTGCCGGAGGGGCGCCGGGGCCAAGGC
The DNA here is from genome assembly GCA_964631425.1 of uncultured Rhodospirillales bacterium. Lineage (GTDB taxonomy): Bacteria > Pseudomonadota > Alphaproteobacteria > BOG-932 > Roseiterribacteraceae > BOG-932. Next base: position 39,084 of record CAZVYC010000014.1, on the reverse strand, counting down.
CGACCTGCAGAGCCGGCAGCTTCAGCCCCTTCTGGCGGACCGGCTGCGCATAGGCCGACCTGACCGAAAACACATACAATCCCTTCGTAAGAGGCAAAACCTCGACAGCCGCTGAAAAAGCAGTGGATTGCTGTGCCATATCTATCCTCGAGATTTTCGTCGCACCGAACGGCGCGGGCCTATTAAATACGATTGTCGGCCGCGCAGGTAGCCATTTGGCGTCCTGTCGGATGTTTGTCACATCCGGTGTGGACTGAGCGTCACGGCCGGGCACCAGCCGGAACGCACCGAGCAGGCGGTCGCAAAGCTCCCGCGGGGACGCGGCGAGGGGCAGCAGCAGCGGATCGTCCGACCCTGCCCGAAGCCGGTCGGCAATCGCCCCCAGATCGAAGGCCGCGACCGGAATGCCCGCACGCAGCGCATGCGTCAGCGCATAGCTCCAGGTCTCGGGAAACTGGGAGAGAAACAGCGCAAGGTCCGGCTTCTCCCGGGCCAGCAGGCCGTCGATCTCGCCTTCCTCGTACTCGCCGGTGACGAAGACCACGCCGGTATCGAACAGCGCAATGTCGTCCTTGGTATAGCCGATCACCACGAACTCGATCGGCAGGCCGCGCTGGACCGTGTCCCTGGCCATCTCCAGCAGGACGTCATAGCCCTTGTGATCGCCGATGGCTCCGATCAGCGCGACTTTGATCTTCTTTCTGACCGACGGAGCTATCGCCGCGACCGGGACGGGTGGTTCCAGCGGCTCGATCTTCAAGGCGATATCGGGAAACTGGGCCGTCATGCGCTTGGCCACGCTGGGTGACGCAACCACGACATGACGCGCCGCCCTGAGCCAGCGCCGGCTTCGCTCGCGCAGCGCGGCGACGGACATGTCCTCGCCGAGGCGGCTGCCGTTCTTGTCGACGCAGCTCTCGCAGGCAGCAAGGTCGGGCTCGCCGCAATAGCGTCCCGCTCCATCCAGCAATGTAATGCGCGGGCAATACCAGATGTAGTCGTGCACCTGGATATCGATCGACCAGCGCATCCTGTAAAGGCCGTCGATCAGCTTGCCGGGCAGCCCGAGGAAATGGTGAAGCTCGATATGATCGAGCCTGAGCTTTCTCAGAAGGGAGAACAGCGCCGGGATCTCGTCCGCGAAACGGTAGTGGAGATCGTCGAGGCCGGAGCCTTCGATGGTCAGGCTGCAATGGGTGCTCTCGCCCGAGTCGGGCTTGAGGACGATCGGTATGAGCCCGGCGTCGCGCAGCTCCCGCACGCGATCGCCGACCGCGCGGCGCACGCCGCCCTCGAGCGGCAGCGTGACGATAAGGACGTGGCGGTCCCACGCTGCGACCAGGCGCGCCTCGTCCAGGCGGCGCCGCGCCGGGTGCGCCGGATCGACCTTGAGAAACGCCTGGATGTCCGCGTCGTAACCCGGGTATCTGAGGTTGAGAAGGCGCAGATTGCGGTCATAGAGGGCAGGGCGGTCGGCTCCGAAGGATCGCGTGCCCAGATGGCGGACATAGATGTCCGTCGCCAGCAGATGACGCCAGCCGGCCCGAGTCGCCCGCAAGCAGAAATCGTTCTCCTCGCCATAACCCCGGCCGAAGGTGACGGTGTCGAAAGTGCCGACTTCGTCCAGGCAATCCCGCCTGAAATAGAGGCAGAATCCGACGCCGGTCGGAATCTCGACCGTCGTTCCGGCATTGATCCGCGCCGCCAGCCTGTCGCGCTCGGCCACGGTTTCGCCGGTGAGCTCGGGTTCGTCCGAGGCTGCGGGGTAGGAGGCGATCGAGCCGGAGTTGGTCAAGGGCGTGACAGTGCCGACCTTGCTGTCGCCATAGGCCGCGGCGCGCAGCCGCGTCAGCCAGTTGCCATAGACCTCGGTGTCGGCGTTCAGCAGAACCACATCCCGGTCGCCATGAAGCTTCAAGCCCCGGTTGGCGGATTTGGGGAATCCAAGATTCCTCGGGTTGTGCAGCAGCGTGATCGCGCCGGACTGGGCCAGATCCTGCAGCATCGGCACCATCGCGGCATCGGGCGATGCGTCTTCGATGACGATGATCTCCGCATCGTCGCCGACCGTCGCCATCACCGAACGGATGCAAGCCGCCGTCTCTTCGACGCCGGAATAGACCGGGATTACGATATCGACCTTGCGCCCCGAGTCGGCGGCCTCGAGAGGGTGTAGGGCCTTGCGATGCAGACGGCGTGCCGCCTTGGGCTGGATCAGCAGCGGCGATCCGGGCAGGAGGCCGCGCCGGCCGTTGGGCAGCTTGACCTTGAAGTGGATGATATTCCCATGGCCATCCCAGATCTCCGGGTCCAGCGCGAACAGGTGGCGGCCGATCTGGTGCGGGTCCGGGGTCGTCGCAACGTCGAGCGAGAAGCCGTTCCGGCCGGAGATTGACAGATCGAGCGTCCGATCGGGATCCCAGCGAAAAGTCGCCCATCCTGAGATCGTTCCGTCCGCCATCGTCACCCGGCCGTCGAGGCCGAAATCGGGCGGCATCGACAGATCGCCGCCCAACAAGGGCTCGTCCTCGAGCGAAACCAGCAGCCGCCCCAATTTCGGCACTTTGCGCGGCGGGAGCGAAAATTGCGTATGGTTCGCACCGTCGTTGCAGTCGATCCGCAGGAAGAATGACGAGTCCAGCTCAGGCCGCGCGATCTTGAGCCTGACCGGCCCCGTCCGGGCGACGATCTCGCCATGCAAGGCCATATCGGGCGCCATTCCGATCCAGCCGGGCCGACCGGTCTCCTCGGCAACCCTGCGGGCCGCGCGCGCCAGGGCGCCATCCGCCGCGGCGGCGAATCGGGCCAGAGCTCTCTCGAGACGCCCCTGCGCGGCCGTCAGCTCGCCGCCGGCGCAAAGCGCAACGATGTAGGCGGCCTCGAACTCCGGGTTGGCCAGGTTTTCGGCCGCATCCTTGAAGTGCCGGACCGCATCCTCGAACAGCCCGTCGGCCAACACGAGACGGCCGTACAGATGATTGATCTCCGGGCTTTGCGGCGCCCGCCGATAAGCGCGGTCGATGTTCCGCAAGGCTTGTGCGCGGTCCCCGGCATCCAGGGCCGCACGAAAGGACCGAATCAGCCGGAAAAGCTCGGAATCGGAGTCTGGCAGAGTGCTCACAGGCTCAATGTTCCGCTGTGTCTCCTGGAGAACTCAAAGCCGATGTCCATAGGACGCCGCGGAATATCTCTACCAAGCGCGCTCCGCTCGATTGCACTACCGCGGTCCACGGCCGCGATGAGCACCGGCGCCGCGCCTTGCCCTGCTTCGCGCCCCACATCCCTCAGGCGGCGGGGATGGGCTTCAACATCGGGAGATCCTATGGTCACAGATGTGCGCGTAACGGTTGGCTGGATGACAGTATAAAGCACGCCGGCAGTCCCCGACACAAGGCGGTCACTGGCTAATAAGCACATTTCCCGCGCTCGCTGATAGAAAGATGCTCGTCGTTGGGAATCGATCGCAGCAGTGGATGCTGCTGGATTGGTTACGCCGCAGCTAAAACCACTTCTCAAAACTATGCTGGCCGACAATACGCGCGAGCGCTGTCTTTCGCTGTACGGCCTATACCAGACCAGCTATCGCCAATTAGCGCAAAACTCTAACGATCGCCTGCCCCCTTTGCGGCAACTGACGGGGCCACCGGCGAGCTCTAACCAACGAAAATGCCAAGACACGCCCCACCAAGCCAGAGAGTTGCCTCAGGCGACTCTCTGGGCTTGGATTAGAGGTTATTTGAAGAACGTGCTGTTGATCTGTTGCGAATGGAAGCCGACCAGAGTCATCGTCGTTCCATCTTGCAAAGTGATGACAGCAGCAGCCTGTCCCCCGACCGTGGTATCGGTCACCGAGGACAGATTCGCGAACGCTTGAGCGGGAGTGCCTCCCTCGTTCTTATAGCTTAGGAAATCCTGGTTATTGACGAACCCGTAGATTGTGTCCGCCGTATTCGCGGAGCTACCTGTGCCCTCCTCGTGAATCAGCGCCGCACCGTGTCCGCCGCCCAGACTGACTGTCTCAGAACCACCACCGAGATCAATCGCGGCCGACCCGGTGCCCGCAGTGATTGTGTCGCCGGCACCACCCCAGATCGTCGCCGAACCCGCACCGCCGGTGATCGACTGTCCGCCGAGGGCCGCATTGATGAGCGCTGTGCCGGTGCCGCCATAGATTATATCGCCAACCGCACCGGCGATTGTTACCGTGGCTGCGCCACCATGGATCGTGTCGCCGAGGCCGCCCAAGATCGTCGCTGTGCCGGCGCTGCCGCC
>CAZVYC010000014.1:0-34712 GCA_964631425.1 uncultured Rhodospirillales bacterium | reverse complement strand
CGCCGGCGCCACCCCAGATCGTTTCCGAACCCGCGGTGCCGCCGGTGATCGACTGCCCGCCGAGGGCCGCGTTGACGAGCTCCGTGCCGGTGCCCCCGCGGATCGTGTCGCCCGCACTGCCCTTGACTGTAATGTTATCAGCGCCGGCGGCGATCGTGATCATCATTGGCGACATGCCATTGAAGACGTCATTGCTGCCGCTGATCGTGACCGCGTCCGAATCGCCGGTTGTGCCGCCGAGATAGGCCGTGACAGTCGCCGAGCTTCCCGTCACCAGAACGCTGTCGTTGCCGGCGCCGCCGATAACGAGAGTGCTGCCATTGACCTGGAATTCGTCACCGGCGCCATTGCCAACCATGAACCCCGTCGAGGCGCTGCCGATCAGCGTGTCGGAGCCCGTGCCGTTTTCGACAAGGCCCTGGACGTTCGCGGTAGCGGTCAGCGTGGTCGCGCTCGACCCAGACACACTGTCGACGATGTAATTGAAACTGTTAGCGGCGCCGGACTGGCCGGGCGCCAACGCCGTCGCATTGGGGAACGCCGCCGAGAGGTTTTTCACCTCATTGGCGAGCGCAGCTGCCGCGACGCTCCCGGCGGTTACCGTAATAGATGCGGTGCCGCCCGGAAGCGTAACTATGTCAGCCATTAATTGTCCCTCATAGGGGTTAGGGGTCCTGACCTAAAGGCCTAACCCGTTTGTACCGCATTGCAAAATGAATGGTCAAGCCGAAATTGACGGCGGGTTGCGTTTTTTCCGTGCTATAACAGCTACAACCGGCCCGTGCTGCCCTCTCATATTTGCAACTCGCGGCGGCTGCCAAAATGAACGGTTGATCCAATGGCTGCGAAGGCGCCAGATATTCTTTCACTATCTTGCTGTGTATAAAGCCGTTCCTCAGAACAACGAGAATAAACTGCGTGATAGGCTGACGGCACAGATGATATATTTGCGTTTGCCGAATGAATTCTGGCCGCCGCATCCATAGTTCTCCTGCCCCAAAATGCGTAGGCTATCATATAACACGCTGTCTTAAATAAATCTAAAATCCAATATGTTTAATGCAGATGCAGTTATATACAAGTTATTGCGGAGAGATTTATTTATGTGTGTCGTCAGAATTCTGTAGACGCATGATTTTTGAACTGAGAGTTGGTCTTTGCCGACTGTAGAAAGCGCTTAAGATCATCAATATCGGTACATATTGTCGCGCGCCTGCTGGCGATGCCTGGGGTTGAATGGGATTGAAGTGCATTGTCCTGCATTCGCCGCTTCTCTAGCGGCGACAATATCACCACTATCGACACGGCGATGGATCATAGGAGTACCCGCTGGGCGAGGCGTAGTCTTCGGCGAGCGCCTGCGCGGCTGCCCTGGGCCGCATACGGATTTCCGCCGGGCCCGAGACCTTGCCCGCTTCGCGAATCGAGAGGACGATTGGCATATCAGGCTGCGGTCGGATTCTGGGTTGGGAACCGCACGTGCCGTTGGAGACCGGCTTGCAAAAAACGATCGCCTGTTCCAGACAATGGGACTATATCTTTTTAGATCTGTTTGACAGCTCGATTGGCGGTGTAAATAATGCACGCACTCGTTCATAAGACGTAGAGGTGAGGACGATGGTAAAGTGCGATAGAAAAATGACGTCTGAGAGATCCTGCTCTGGCCCATATTTCTAATTTCCAACCATATTACTATTGACTTGCGCGATAGACTTAAAAATGGAACACATTCTAAATTTTTCCACTAAAATGCAAGACAGGCCGTTCATTAAGGGCCGCCTCGTGCGATTGGCCGCTGCCAGCATTGCTTTTCTATACGGGGGGCTGCTGTATCCTTATTACCTAAGCTCCCTTCTTGATGCCCACATCCCGCATGCCCATGGGCTGGGAGCCCTCGCATCTGCTTCAACCGCTCTCTTTGGCACAATCGTGGCAGTATGCTTTGTCGGACGATTGTCCGGAAGGGCCTCAGTCATTGTCGCTTTGGTCCTTCTGTCGGCAGCAGCAATCATCGTCGGGCGGCAAGGACGGATGGCTCCGCAAGGCATGTTGACCTCAGCTGGAACCAGCTTGGCACAGACTCTTGCAATGGTGCTGTTTTTGGTTGCCGCTCTGATCAAGGTGCGCGCGATCCTTCGGCAGAGAAGGCTGATCGATGGGGCAACCTTCTGGTGTGGCGCGACCATCTCCACTCTGGTTGTGCTCGGCTGTGTGGCCTGGTTTTCCCTAACCAATATTGTCTGGTTCTGGGACTTTCTGACGTATTCCGCCGAGTCGGAGAATCTTGCAAATGAGATTCGCAGCCAGGGGGTCATCCACGCCTTGGCTCTCGTGCGCGCGTCCTTGAGCGATGAAAATAATCTGATCCCGGCGCTGCCTTTGGCGCTGATCGAGACCGCGTTCGGCCGGTCCGATCGCGTGGTGCTGATATTGGCGATCGCCGCGGTCTATGTAGCACCGTCGATCCTGGCAGGCGCTTATTTGCTCCAACGCTTGACCGGATCTCGTTTGAGCGGGCGGACAGCGCTGCTCATCATGATTTTAGCTTTGATGGTCTATCCGGTGCTTCTCTACGCTCCGCTCAACGGAATGCCGGATTTCGGCGGCCTGGCGATCATCGTCCTGATCTTGATGAGCAGCTGGCGTCGCGGCAACGCGAGCGAGCTCTCGCTCGAGGATGTCGCTTCGTTGATCATTTGCGGCGGGGCTCTGGTTCTCCTCTGTCTTTTCCGGCGCTGGTATCTGTTCATCGCTCCGCCAATTATTGTCGTTATCGCGGTCCGTGAGTTTCTTCGTCCCAAGGGGCCGACCGGACTCCGCGAGCGATTTCGCTCCGCGGCCGGCCCGATGCTAATAGTCGGCTCCTATGCCGCGCTGTGCGGCCTGGCGTTCTATTGGGCGCGTCTGCTGGTCATCATCAAAGCCGATTATGGCAATCAGTTTCAAGCCTATGCGCAAACATACGCTGCCGAGGTTGGTACGGCGGCATACAGGTTAGGCTATGGTCCTTTGTTGATCGGCTTGGCCGCGACGCTATTCCTGATGCTCCGAAGGCAGACGAGATTGCTGGGTGTCAGCGCAGCAGCCACTATTTGTTCGATAATTGTCTTGTTTGAGCGGGTTCAAGGGTTTTCACCGCAGCACTATTTATTAGTTGTTCCCGTGCTGGCCTTCGCGATAGCAGTGGCCGTGGCATGGATTCATGTGGCCCGACCAATAGTCGGCAGGGCGGTTATCGCGCTTTTAGGCTTTTCCGCGGTGCTCACGGGGACCAGCGTCTTGGCGCCGCAGGCCCATACCGTGCTCCAGAACGTCGGCGTCGTCCCCCGTTTCGATCTGCGTCCGCCGCAGCGCCCTGACATGGCGGAGCTGCATCGACTGGTCTACGATCTCGAGCGTTATGTAGCTGCCGGACATACCATTTGCGTAGTCGCGAGCGGGTTTGTACTCAATCAGCAGGTCGTGTTTGAGGATGCACGCAACTCGGGAACTTTTACGCGTTCGCCGTTCGCGTCTCAATTCGTCTGGCTTGGCGACGTCGACCGCCGCGACGGTCCGGCGCGCGACTTCCCCCGTTGTGATTATGCGGTGCTCTCCACGCCGGTGAATCTGCATCTCGGCGTCGAGCGACAGCAGGTGATCGCGTATCTTGACCAGCAGATCAAATCGGGCATCGGATTAGGCGGAAGCTTTCGGCCGACCGGTCAGAGTTATTCCCTGATGGATGGGTACCAGGCCCAGATCTATCAAAGGACCGGTCCCTTCAATCCGGAGGATTGGGACCGATATCTCACGGCTGTAGCGCATGGCTAGGAATATGTCCGCGTGACTCTATAGTCCAATTCCGTCCGTCGCGTATCGGGCAGAGCGCATGGGTTCGGCGAGCCTATGCCAATAGCGCCAAGAAGGCCGCCTCAAAAACGGATTCAGGCCGGGCGCTCCAGCAGTGTCAGCGCGTCGATTTTCGGCACCCCCGCCCAATCGAAGACGTTTTGCGCGAGAATGGTGAGGCCTGCGCGCCCAGCAAAGTGCTGGAAAAGCGCGGTGGACATGTAATTCCGGTAATGCGGGTTGTTCGTGTAACGCTCACCGGGATTGCCAGAATAATTGGAGTGATGCAGGAGCGCACGCCCCCTTGGACGCAGCACCCGCATGATGTCGGCCAAGTAAGAGCCCACCACGTCCGGCTCGAAATGCACCATGGCATCGTATGAATATACGCTATCTGCGCTTTCATCCGGCGCATCACCGAGCGTGAAGCCGTCATTGACCGCACAGCGGACGTTCGGGCGCCCCCCAAAGCGCTGCTTGCAGACATCGATGTTGGACTGATTGATGTCCAGCAGAAGCAAACTCTTGGCGCTGTCGACGATCTGAGCGGCGTGGCGACCGTGCCCGCAGGCAATCTCGATCATGTCGCCGCGCGACAGTTCGGCGAAGCGCTTTGCGAACAGAGTCTCGGGGGCCCAGAACGCGGAGATCCAACCCGCGTCTTCGGCCAACTCATAGTAGGTTGTTACAACCCAATCGTCGCCCACATGCCGCGCCGCGGCTTCCAAAACTTTCAATGTTCGCCCCCAGTGCCTACTGCTCAGCTATATCGGCCGGTGAGATCATTGTCCATTATGCGCCGCCTGACCGCGTCCGCTTGTTGGGCCCGGCTTCACCCCAAAGAAGGCGCAGTACCTCGCTTTCATCCACGCCTACACGCTGGGTCCTCGGACGACCGCCGGCCGAAGTCGAGTTGCAACGCTATTTCGCGTTACCGCCTTCGGTTCACCAGATGGTGCTCACCTTAGAGCGGACCGGCCTCATCCCAAAACAGCCAGGCGTTGCCCCGCAGCATCCAGGTGCTGGTCGATCCAGACGACCTGCCAAACTAGGACCAGTCCACGAACAACCTGTCAAAACCTCTGAGCAGTGCTACTATTGTCAAACCTCACGAGCCTCATCTCCAAGCGCATATGACGAAGGCAAGCGTTGCGCCGAGACTCTCTTTTCCATTATCTGCGGCAGCATGGCGTTCGCATCAAGGTCGCCCGGATCTTCAATACCTATGGTCGGCTGATGGACACCGAGGACGCGTTCACTGGCCCCGTGAACATCGGAACCCCTGACCAGATCACCGTGCGGGAGCTCGCCGACCTGATCGTCGCCATGACCGACTCGCCGTCGCGCATCGTCTATCGCCCGTTACCGCAGGACGACCCTTTCCAGCGCTGTCCCGATATCTCGCTTGCACGACAGGCGTTGGCTTGGGAGCCGCATGTGCCGCTGGAGACCGGCTTGCAAAAAACGATCGCCTATTTTGAGGAACTTCTGCGGTCTTCGTAGGGGCAACAGTTCGATTTCTTCAGTTGCCGGGGCCCTCTGGGTTTTGGTGTAGCTCATATGAGGATTGGACGCGCGCTGCAAAGCAGCATAATCAGCGCCGTCGAAGTCTCCGCCGCCCAACCATCCCAGGACCGCTGCCCCCATGCATGCCCTGACTGATTTCGGCGACACCGCGGTTCTTCTGCCGCTGTCCGTGATGTTCTTCCTCTGGCTCATGCTGGCGCGGTCACGCGCGGCCGGGCTCTGGTGGTTGGCGGTGCTGGCGGGGTGCGGCGCCTTGACCGTGGCTCTGAAGGTCTATTTCTATGCCTGCCCGCCTTTCGCAGGCCTCCAGAGCCCCAGCGGACACAGCGCTTTCAGCGTGCTGGCCTACGGCGCATTGGCCCTCATCGTGGCGGCTGAGCTGCGAAGTCAGCTCTGGCAGGCCGCGGTCGCTGCTGCCTGCAGCGCGTTTGTCATGGCGATCGCGGTTTCGCGCGTGATTCTGAGACAGCACACGGTTTGGGAGATCGCCGCGGGCCTGCTGATCGGCAGCATCAGCTTCGGCGTCTACGGTCTTGTTTACCTGCGCAGGAAATATACCGCGCAGCATGGCGCGCTGATGCCGCTGCTCGTCGGCTCGGCGATCACCATCGCGCTGTTCCATGGCAGCAATCTCAATGTCGAACATCTGCTGCAGATGTTCAGCCGGCGCTCGCATCTGCGTGCCGTCTGCCGGCCCGATCCAGGAGAGCATTTGCGCGCCCTGTTGACCGGCCGTCCCCTTTGAGGCCGGCGCGCCAGTTCGAGCGAACTCAAAGACAGGTAGAACGAACTCAAAGAGTGACAAGCGCCCCCGACGGATTTACGATGCTGAGTTGAGGTCAATAAGAAGACTGCAGCGACACCGCTTCGTGGTCGAATCGCCGGTCGGTTCAGTTGGGAGGACTCGAAGGAATGTTGTTGACGACCATGAGCGGGCGGCCCGGCCGTCGTTTGCCGGGCTGGCGCTGCGCCGCGTTCTCATCCCTGGCGGCGTTGGCTGGTCTTATGACGGGCGCGGCCTCAGCGGCGGAAACCCGCAGCTATGTCGTCAGCTATTTCTATGACGCCAATTACTCCGATGGCAAAAGCGATTGCCCGAACGGCCTCAACCTGTCGGCGATCGATTTCTATCGCCGCGACCTGGCGAAGGCCGGGCACTCGCATGACGAGATCGAGACCGCGCTCAAGGACTTCCCGGGCGAGGGCGGGCTGAAGCAGCCCTGGGTGCCACTCGTCGTCACCCGCGGCAACGGCAAGGACAATGTCTACGCCAACCCCACGACGATGCCCGATCCCGGCCTGATCGAGGTCACCGGCAAATACGCCTATGGCTTCAACCTGGACGGCAAGGGCGCAGCCTCGCCCAATTCGTTCGAAGAGCCGGATACGCACGAGCAGGGCGTCGATAACCAGCTTTACCGGGTGATGGGCTGTATCCGCTCCTATCGCGGACTGCCGCCGCCCGGACGGCCCAGCCTCGTGGAAAACCTGTGGGACGTGCTGCGCGACGTCATTCCGGCCTGGCTCGTCACCGTGACCGCGCCGAACGGCTTCGACAAGGACGGTCCGGTGACGATCACCTTCGACCGCTCCCTCGATCGCATCACGCGCGACGCCAGCGGCACGGCGGCACAAGCCGACATGACCTTTCGCATCGACCCCGACCCGCGCTCGCACAACGAGCTCAAGGGCGAGATCAAAAGCGGCGTGGTGTCGGCCGATCCCTCCTCGCACCTGCATATGATCCTCGACCCTTATGAGTTTCCGGAACTCGACCTGACGCAGATGCATATGCGGATGGTGACCAATCCCGACCGCACGGTGCGGGTGGTGATCGGCGGCTACATGCCCTGGATGACGTACTATTACGGGTTGGCCGATCAAGGCCATATCAAGGAGTACGCGGCGTCGATCGACGTGCCGGCTGTCTATTACGCGTTGAAGCGGGCGGCCGATGCCGATCCCGATCCGAAGACCGGCGAGAATCGCCGGATCTCCTCCGCCTTCCTGATCGAGGCCGTTCCCGCCTTCGTGGTGCCCGCCGGCGCCGACAAGACCGCCGAGGCCCACTGAGCATGCGCATGATACAGTCTGCTGTAAGGGGTATGGTCGCCGGCGCTGCCGGCATCGCATTGCTCGCGGCCCCTCCGGCGGGGGCCGATGGCGACAAGAGCGGCACGGTCACACGCCGCCTGAGCCAGGCGCAATACCGGCAGGTGATCGCCGACGTGTTCGGGCCGACCATCAAGGTCGGCGGCCGCTTCGAGCCGGATATCCGTCGCGACGGGCTGCTCGCGATCGGCGCGTCGGATGTCAGCGTCACCGCCTCGGGCCTCGAGGAATACGACAAGATCGCCCGCAACGTGGCGTCTCAGGTGGTGAGCGAGCAGCACCGCGACACGCTGATCCCATGCAAGCCCGCCAATGCCAAGGCGCCGGACGATGCCTGCGCGAGCCGGTTCCTCTCCGAGACCGGCCGCATGCTCTATCGCCGGGCACTCACGCCCGAGGAGCTGCAGTCGCGTGTCAAGGTCGCGGCCGACGCGGCGACCGGCCTCAAGGACTTTTATTCCGGGCTGGGCATCAGCCTGGCAACCATGCTGGTCTCGCCCAACTTCCTGTTCCGCGAGGAAATCGCCGAGGCCGACCCGGATCATGCCGGCCAATACCGGATGAATGCCTTCTCGAAGGCGTCGCAGCTGAGCTTCTTCCTGTGGAACGCGGCACCCGATCCGGAGCTGCTGGCCGCGGCGGCGGACGGCTCGCTCAACACCGAGAAGGGGCTGGCCAAGCAGGTCGACCGCATGATCGCTTCGCCCAGGCTGCAGGCCGGGGTGCGCGCCTTTTTTGTGGACATGCTGGGTTTCGACGAGTTCGAGACACTGGCCAAGGACTCGATGATCTTCCCGAAATTCAACCTGAAGGTGGCCAAGGACGCGCAGGAGCAGACGCTGCGCACCATCACCTATCAGCTGCTGACCAAGAAGGGCGATTACCGGGACATCTTCACGACACGCGAGACCTTCCTGACGCCGATGCTGGCCTCGGTTTACGCCGTGCCCCTCGTGGCGCCGGATGGCGGCTGGGCGCCCTATACCTTCCCCGAGGGCGACTCGCGCGCCGGCATCATCTCGCAAGTGGCGTTCGTCGCCTTGCACTCCCATCCGGGGCGCAGCTCGCCGACCCTGCGCGGCAAGGCCGTCCGGGAAGTGCTGCTCTGCCAGAAGGTGCCGACTCCGCCGGCCAACGTGAACTTCACCTTGGTGCAGGATACCAAGAACCCGCAGTACAAGACGGCGCGCGCGCGCCTGCACGCGCATGCCACTGAGGCGACCTGCGCCGGCTGCCATAAGATCATGGATCCGATCGGTCTGGGCCTGGAGGATTTCGACTCGGGCGGCAGCTTCCGCACGACCGAGAACGGGGTAGCGATCGATCCTTCGGGCGAGCTCGACGGTATGAAGTTCTCGGATGCCGCTGGCTTGGCGAAGGCGGTTCATGACGACCCGGCGGCGACCAGTTGCGTGGTCAATCGCATGGTGTCCTACGGCGTCGGCCATCTGCCGGCCAAGGACGCGGCCGATTGGGTCAAGACCGTGCAGAAGGATTTCCAGCAGGCCGGCTATCGCCTGCCCGATTTGATGCGGCGGATTGCGACCAGCGATGAATTCTATCGCGTGGCGCCCCCGGAGATGGGCGCGCTCGACGGACCGTCGAAGCTCGCCCAGCAAGCCAGTTCCCCAAAGGAGAACCAATAATGATCCCGATGCATCGGATAAACCGCCGCGGCGTCTTGCGCGGCATGCTGGGCGGCGCGGCCGTCTCGGTCGGCCTGCCGTTCCTCGACTGCTTCCTCAACACCAACGGGACGGCGCTGGCCAGCGGGCAACCGCTGCCGGTCTGCTTCGGCACCTGGTTCTGGGGCCTTGGCCTCAATCCTGGCCGCTGGGAGCCGCCGGCTGCCGGCAAGCTGACGGCGGTCGGGCCGGAATTGCAGCCGGTCTTCGGCTACAAGGACAAGATGAACGTCTTCAGCGGCATGAAGGCGTTCCTGGACGGCAAGCCCAACGGCGTCCATTTCTCGGGCGTGCAGGCGATGCTGACCGGCACCGTGCCGCGCGGCATGACTGCGGACAAGCCTAGTGTCGACACGCTGATCTCCGACGTGATCGGCACCCGCACGCGCTTCCGTTCGATCGAGGTGGCCTGCGCCGGCAATCCGACGCACAGCCAGAGCCGGCGCTCGGGCGCGGTTGTGAACCCGGCTGAAGTTTCCCCGGCTGCGCTCTACACCCGGATCTTCGGCCCCGAGTTCAAGGACCCGAACGCGGCCGACTTCACGCCCGACACCACCACCATGGTCCGCCGCAGCGCGCTCTCGGCCGTGGCCGAGGATCGGCAGGCTTTCGTCAAAACCCTTGGTGCAGCGGACAAGGCGCGGCTCGAGGAGTACTTCACCTCGCTGCGCGAGCTTGAGCAGCAGCTCGACCTTGCGCTGCAGAAGCCGGCGCCGCTCGAAGCCTGCACCGTGCCGGGCAAGGTCGACGAGACCCCGATCGGCACCGAGATCGAGATCGTCAAGGCCAATCACAAGCTGTTTGCCGGTCTGCTCGCTCATGCGTTGGCCTGCGGCCAGACCAATGTGATCAATGTCGCCTTCGCCGACGCGACCTCGTCGCTGCGCCGGGCCGGCGGCACGCAGACCCACCACGAATTCAGCCATGAGGAGCCGGTCGACGCCACGCTCGGCTATCAGCCGACGCTGGCCTGGTTCTTCAATGAGATCATGGGGCAGCTTGCTTACATGGTCGGCACGCTCGACGGCGTGAAGGAGGGTGACCACACGCTGCTCGATCGCACGATCCTGATGACGGCGACCGATCTCGGCTATGCCAAGCTGCACGGGCTGGAAAACATGCCTATGCTGACCTTCGGCGGCGGCAACGGCCGGATCAAGACCGGCATCCATGTCGCTGCCGTCGGTGAGCCGACCAGCCGCCTCGGTCTCACCATGCAGCAGGCGGTCGGCGTTCCGGTCAGCGTCTGGGGCACGGATTCGAACCAGACATCGAAGACCATCACCGAAATCATGGCGTAAGGCCAAAAAGAACAGCAGGGACGGGAACGGCAAGATGCGGCTTACTTCCGCTTTGATGGTGGGCGTCGTCGGCGTGGCAGCGATCGCCGCGGGGCTGTTCGCTTTCAGCCAGCGCGGCCATGAGCAGAAGGCGGTCGCGGTCACTCCCGCGCCGCTGTCGACGCCGCCAGGCGTCACGCTGCAGATCGTGCGCACCGGCGGCACGGTTCTGCTGGCCATGGCCGGGATCAACATCCCGGCCACCGGCACGGCCTATGCCGATGCCAAGGGCATGACGCTCTATATTTATGACCAGGACACCGAGGCCGGCAAATCCGCCTGCACCGGCGATTGCGCCAAGGCCTGGCCGGCACTGGCCGCGCCGGCGAATGCGGCGCCGTTCGGCGACTGGACCGTGGTGACGCGCGACGACGGCAGCAAGCAATGGGCGCTGATGGGCCATCCGCTCTACACCTCCGCCAAGGACAAGAAGCTCGGCGACGGGGACGGCAACGGGGTGGACGGTGCGTGGCACATCGCCGTGTTCAAGCCGGCCGAGGGCCACAAGCTTCCGGATGGCGTAGGACTCCAGGAGCTGGCTAACGCGTCGGGCGAGGCGCTGCTCAACGACCAGTCGATGCCGCTCTACGTCTATGACGGCGACCTCTCGGCCGGCAAGCCGACCTGCACCGCCGCGCCTTGCACCGACCATTGGACGCCCTACGAAGCCGCGCAGATCGCCAAGCCGATCGGCGACTTCACCGTGATCGACCGCGGCGACGGCATGTTCCAATGGGCGTATCAGGGGCGGCCCCTCTATAGCTACGATGGCGATGCCGATTCCGGCGATGCCAACGGCAATGGCGTGGACGGCAGGTGGCACGTCGCGCTCGTGCGCCGGAACTTCATCCCGCCGGGCGTCAAGCTGGCCCGCAACCATTTCGGCGGCGACAGTTTCGCGACCGACACCGGGATGACGCTTTATGTCCGCGACCGCGTCGTCGGGACCAATACCGGCCATAATCTTCGCACGGGCTCGCGCGGCAACCCGATCGTTGGCCATATCCTCGGCGCCAAGAGCTGCGACGCGGAGTGCGCCAAGACCTGGAAGCCGCTGGTGGCCGCGCCCGACGCCGAGCCCTCGGGCTATTGGGAGATCGTCATGCGGGATGACGGGACCCGGCAATGGACGTATCGTGGCTATGCGGTCTACAGCTACGCTGGCGACCAGAAGTCCGGCGACATGCGGGGCGTGGACGAAATCCAGGTCATGGCGGATGGCGATCCGTTCAAGATGGCCGATATAGGTGTTAAGGGAATGGGAGCGTTCTACTGGCACGCGCTCGCTCCCTGACCGGAGGCTAGATAAGATGCCCTATAATTTGACGATCAACGGACAATCGCACAGCGTGGACGCCGATCCGTCCACGCCGCTTCTGTGGGTGCTGCGTGATCATCTGGGGCTGACCGGCACCAAATATGGCTGCGGCATCGCCCAATGCGGCGCCTGCACCGTCCATATCGACGGCACGCCGACGCGGTCGTGCCAAGTCCCGCTCGAAAGCGCCGCCGGCACCAACGTCAAGACGATCGAAGGACTTTCCCCGGATTCGAGTCATCCGCTCCAGCGCCTGTGGATCGAGCTCAACGTGCCGCAATGCGGCTATTGCCAGGCCGGCATGTTGATGGCGGCCGCGGCGCTTCTTGAGAAGATCCCCAGCCCGACCGACGAGGACATTGACGCTTACGTCGACAATATCTGCCGGTGCGGCACCTATCCGCGCGTCCGGGCTGCCATCCACAAGGCCGCCGCGGGGTCGCGGGCTTAAGGGGAGGCCGTCCCATGGGTGACATGCCGGTCCTCAGCCGCCGCGTCTTTCTGGTCACTGCCGCCGCGGTCGGCGGCGGCATGGCCCTGGGCTTCTCGTTCAGTGGGCGCGAGGCCGACGCCGCCTTCGCCGGCGCCGAGCCCTGGCAACCCGCGGGAACAGAGGCCGAGTTCAACCCGTGGATCGTCATCGCGCCCGACGACACCGTAACGGTCCGCGTGGCCACGCCCGAAATCGGCAACGGCGTCATGACCCAGACGCCGATGCTGGTGGCCGAGGAGCTCGCCTGCGACTGGTCCAAGATCCGGGCCGAGTTCGCGCCGACCGATCGCGACTACCGCGAGGGTGGCGTCTATTCGCCCGGCGACGGGCCAACCGGCTATTTCAGCGGACGCTCGACAGCGTCCGACCGCATGCAGCTGATGTTGCAGGTCGGTGCCAGCGCCCGCGAGCGGCTGAAGGGCGCGGCCGGCGCCGTCTGGTCCGTGCCGGTCGTCGAGGTCGACGCCAAGGACAGCGTGCTCACCCATCGTCCGACCGGCCGTACCTTGCGCTATGGCGAAGTGGCCGCCAAGGCGGCGACGATCAGGCTGCCGGTCGAGCCGGCGCTGAAGCCCGAGAGCGAATGGACGCTGCTGGGCAAGGCATCGCCGGCCAAGCTCAACATTCCCCAGATCGTCAACGGCAGCGCCGTGTACGGCATGGACGTGCGGCTGCCGGGCATGGTCTATGCGGCGCTGCGCCAATCACCGGTCCATGGCGGCAAGCTCAAGAGCTTCGACGCCGACAAGGTCAAGGCCATGCCGGGCGTGCTCGCGGTGGTGACGGTCGATCCCGACGAGCCGCGCGGGCTCAAGATGAAGACCGGCGCGCCGTTCGGCTACAACGATACCCGCGTGCGGAGCGCGGTCGCGGTGATCGCCGAGCATTACTGGCAGGCACGCAAGGCGCTGGATGCCTTGCCGGTCGAGTGGGACGACGGCGCGGGCGCGCAGTGGAAGTCGATCGACCAGATGTACGACGCGGCTGTCGCGGCGACCGATCGGCCGGGCGGCGATGTCGAGAAAAAGCTGGGCGACCCCGCGCTGCTCAACAAGCAGGACAAGGTCGTCGAAGCAGTTTATGTCACGCCGTTCTCGGACCAGGCGCCGATGGAGCCCCTGAACGGCACGGCGCTGGTCACGCCCGACCGGGTCGATGTCTGGCATCCGGGGCAGCAGCAGCGTCAGGCCTTCTGGGTGGCCGCTGACGAGGCCGGCATGGACCCATCCAAGGTATTCTATCACCAGACCTTTATCGGCGGCGCCTTCGGCCGGCGCATCTTCGCCGACGATCTGCGGATGGTTGTTGCGGTCGCCAAGAAGTTCCCCGGCCGTCCGGTCCACGTCATCTGGTCACGCGAGGAACAGACGCGGCAGGGCAAATACCGGCCGCTCGTCGCGACGCGGCTCAAGGCCGGGCTCGACAAGACCGGCATGCCGCAGGTGCTGGTCGCGCACCAGGCGACCAAAGGTCATTTCCCGCGGCTGGCCGACACGCCTTATGCCCTGGGCTGTATCCCCAACGTGCTGGTCGACGCGCAGGAGCTGCCGTTCCATGTGGTCACCGGCGCTTATCGCGGGCCGGGGTATAATTCCTATGTCTTCATGCTGGAAAGCTTCATCGACGAATGCGCGCATGAAGCAGGCATCGATCCGATCGCCTACCGGCTGAAGCTGCTGGAGCCCTGGCCCGACCCGGGCTGGGCCAAGGTGCTGAAGGAAGTCGCCGGCAAGTCGGGCTGGGGCAAGACCTTGCCCAAGGGCATGGCGCAGGGCGTGGCCGTCGGCAATTGGGGCATGAACGGCAAGCCGCAGGCCGGTACGACCGTCGCGGTCGTGGCGACGGTCGAGGTGACGCCCAAGGGCAGTCTCAAAGTGCATGCGATCGACGCCGCCTTCGATTGCGGCAAGGTCATCAATCACGACGCGGCGTTGAACCTCGTCCAGGGCGGGCTCATCTTCGGCCTCAACATGGCGCTCAACGAAGAGATGACGATCAAGAACGGCGCCATGGTCGAAGGCAATTTCGACCAGTATCCAATCCTGCGCATGGGCGGCACGCCGCCTGAGGTCAACGTCCATTTCGGCGGCCTGTCCGGCCACGACCGGTTTTCCGAGCTGGGCGAGCCGCCGGCGGCGCCGGTGGGACCCGCGATCGGCAACGCCATCTTCCGCATCACCGGCAAGCGCATCCGCTCGACGCCCTTCCGCAAGCACGATCTCACCTGGGCCTGAGCCGCCGGTCGCGGCCGGATTCACGCAGATCGGCGGAAACTCCCTCGCCCCGCTGGGGCGAGGGGACTCTGAACGGCACTTACTGCAGTTGAAAGGAAATGCGGTAGCGCGCCGGCGCGGCGACGGCTATGCCATCGACGCGCTTCGGCTCGAACCGCCAGGTCCGGAATGCCTTAAGCGCGGCGGCGGCCAAGCCATAGCCGCCCGGCGCCTCGTCTATAATCTGCGGATCGCCCACGGACCCGTCCGGCTCGATCATGAAGCTGAAATCGACATAACCGGTGATGTTATGTTCCACGGCCCGCTCCGGGTAGAACAGCCCGCCGCGGCTGATCGGCCTCGGATCGTCGATGACCTGCGGGCTGGGCGGCGCGGTAACGGCTGTCGGCCGCCGGTCCGGTGTGGTCTCCACCGGCGGTAGCACAAGCGGCGGAACGTCGATGCGCACGTTCTCAAGCTGCTTCATCGGCTTCGGCCGGAATAGTGGGTGCTTGATCTCTTCCCGCTGAATTTTGGGCGGCACAACGACCGGCGACTGGATAACCTGGATGATCGGTTCGTCGGATTCCATCGTCGGATCGCCCGGCGGAAATGCGAGAACATAGGCCAGGAACAGGATGAGTCCGACATGGAGCACAACGGAAATTGCCACGCCCGGCCGGATGCGCAGGAGAAACTCGGTGAACCCGAGCGAATTGAGTTGCGCGGTCCTTACCATTTTTTGCCTCCCGGTTCTGAGCTGAATCGCTCTTTTGGGGGAAGCTTAATGCAAATATTCACCGCAATCTATAGTAACATATTTCACAATAATAACTTCTTCTTATGAGAATTTCATTTGGGGGAAATTTCACAAAGGCAACGTCTTCCCGACGAAAGTCGGGATCCAACTCTCGGCAAACCGGGATGGCAAAGCAAAAATGCGTTGAACGTGACACAAATGACGGTTGTACAAATGGGTCCCATCCAAGGGCACACCACAGAGGCACAGAGAACAGGGAGGAAGATGAACCGTGGACCCGCTGATTCACGATGCCGAATTGCTGACCTATCTTCGGCACAACGGAATTAGAACGGCCATACTTTTGAATTTCAACACTGCTCTCCTCAAGGACGGCCTTCGCCGGCTGGTTCTGTGATCGCTCCTTCTTGGCGCTCTGTGCCTCTGTGCCCCTGTGGTTGTCATTCGTCGGGACCACGTGGAGAGACAGTGCCGTAAGGCCTCAGCCCGCCGGCACGGCGACGAAGATCTGGGTAAATCCTTTACCGGTGGCGTCGACCGCGGTGTGGCCCTCACCGTGGTCGTCTTCGACCATGGCGAACTCGCCCGGGCCGAGCAGGAAGGCGCTGCCGTCCTTGGCTCCGACCTTCGCCGTGCCCTCCAGCATGAAGGTGACCTGATGCTCATGCGCCGGATCGGTGTGGTAATCCGTTGTCATCCCCGGGACGAAGCGGCGGATCAGCATCGATACCGCCTTGTCCTCGAAATAGCGGATGCAGCCGGGCGGCACGATGGTTGCCTCGCCGGCCGGCACGGACGCGCCTTTCCACTCTTGGGCATCGCAGTGGGTTTTGCCCTCGGCGTCGGTATAGGTGCGCTTGGTCTTGATCGCCCCGTTCGGCGTCATGAAACCGGGCCGTGCCGCTCGCGTGATGCCGGGCAGGATCGCGGCGATTGCCGCCACTCCGTGCCTGAAGGCTGTGCGCCGCTTTTCGATTTTCATCTGGTCACTCCTTCAATCGGCCAGCCGCACCTTGATCGCCGTATAGCCTTCCGGACCGGCATGCTCGGTGTAGCGGCTGCCGGTGTCGGTCAGGATGAAACTACCGGCGTCGCACTGGCGGGCTCCGGAGTCGGCCATCAGCGTCGTATTTCCCGCAGCGATAAACACCAGGAACTTATCTGTCGCATCGGTCGCAATGCGATGCCGCGGCGGCGCGCCGTAGACCGCCGTCGCCGACGCCTTGTGCGTCAGGAATTGCTTGAACAGCGGATAGGGCGACGGATCCGCCGGCAGCTCCGCATCCGTGATCGCCGTTTGCCCGTTCTCGGCGGAAACGCGGACCACCTTGATCTTGCGCCCATCGTCGACGATCGCGGCGGCCAGATCGGTCTTTGCCTCGGCGCCTGTGGCCGTCTCGGGGTGAGTACCCGCGGCGAGAACTGCCGCCCCCCCGCCCGTTAGCACCGTCCTGCGCTTCAACATCATCGTTCCCTCCCATTTTTGGCACAGTTTCCGATATCGACATCCTCGTGTCAGCTGTCAGCGATGCCCCATCGCCGGCGGAACGCATATGTGCCGGCGATCAGCGCTCCCAGCAGCACAATCGCGACGAAGCTCATCGCCTCCTGCCTGGTGGTTCCCAGCATCAGCCAGAGGCTTGCCGCAATGGCCACCGCCGCGACCGTAGCGCCCGCCGGCGCCGCGAAGCGCGCCTTGGCCGCCGTGCCTGGCCGCTGCCGGAGCATAAGCAGTGCCGCGCAGGTGGCGACATAGGTGATGAGGCGGGTCAGGGTCGAGATGGTCAGCGCGCCCACCACGCTTCCGGTCTCGGTCAACAGCCATGCCAGGCCGCCGTGGGCCAAGATGGCAATGTGGGGCGTGCGAAAGCGCGGATGGATCGCCGCGAAAACCTTCGGCAGCTGTCCGTGTTCTGCCATGGCGAAGGGAACGCGCGGGCTTGCGATCAGCAGCACGGTCAAGGTCCCGAGCATCGAGACCACCGCGCCGAAGGTGGCAATGCCACCGCCTATCGGCCCGAGGACCCGGATCGCACCGTCGGCAATCGGCCGGGTGGAGACGGCAAGGTCAGGCACGGTGCCGATGCAGACGGCCTGGACCAGCACATAGAGGATCGCGACGCCGGCCAGCCCGACTCCGAGCGCGAACGGCGCGTCGCGGCGCGGGTTGCGCATCTCGCCTCCATTCACCGTCGCACCCTCGAAGCCCAGGAACGCGAACAGCATCAGCAGGATCGCCGATTGGGCCTGACCCGGCCTTGGCACCGGCGCGAAACTGAACCGCGCCGGATCGAGGTGCATGAGCCCCACCACGACCAGGCTGAGCAGCACGGCCAGCTTGACGATCGTGAAGGCGTTGTTGGCATGCGCCGAAAACCGCACCCCGCGCAGGACGACCAGCGTCAGCGCGACGGTGATCAGGCTGGTCGCGAGCGCATGAGGCAGGCCAGCCGACAGCGGCCCGTAAAAGGCAGCGGCGTAATCCACCGACAGGTTGCAGACGCTCGCATAGGCCAGCAGCCGCGAGACCCAGCCGATCCACCCGATCAGATAGCCTGCCTTCGGACCGAACGCCGTCAGGGTGTACAGATATGGACCGCCGGTCTTGTCGAAACGGCTGCTCACCTCGGCGAAACAGAGCGCGATCAGCCCCACCAGCGCCGCGCCGGCGACCCAGGCCAGCACGCTGAAGCTGCCGATCAGCGCAAACAGCTTCGCCGGGAGAGCAAAAATTCCGGCCCCGACAACCGCGTTAACGAGGATTCCGACCAGGTCCCACCGCCCGATCCCCCGCACCAGCCGCGTTTCAGCCGAGTCCATGCCCTCATTCCGCAGTATGATCTTGGGCTTTACTATCCAGCCCGCGTGCGCATTTGCCTAGCCCGCATTTCTCACACTGGCGCCGTTGGCATCGCCAAAACGCGACCTTTCGGGCGGGGAAAATCTGGCGACAGAGTGCGTTATCCGTCTGGGTCGATGCGCTAGCATCGACCTGCGCCGGCTGCCTGCTCTGTCGCCAGATTTTCCTCCGTGCCGACGGCGCCAGTGTGAGAAATGCGGGCTAGGGGCTAGGCCACTCCTGGCAAAGTTCATATTGTCCGCCGTTAACGTGGCGGTGTCGGCAGCCATCGCGGATGAGGACGAGATGAAACTGTTCATGACGCTGGATATCTGGCTGGTGCGCTGGTTCGGCGTATCGCTGGTCAGCTATATCGTCTGCCGGCAGGCCGGCGTGCCGCCGGTGCCGACCTTCATCCTGATCACGATCGGCCGCAAATCCCGGCGCCGGATCGACACGCCGATCTTCTACTTCCGAGACGGCAATGCATTCTTCGTCATCGGCTCCAAGGGCGGTGCGCCGGCCCACCCGCTATGGTTCCTCAATCTCCAGGCCAATCCAAATTGCTGGGTCACTGTCAAACACAAGGAGCTCGCCATGAGGGCGCGCGTCGCCGAGGAGCAGGAGCGGAGCCGGATGTGGGCCCAAGCCGCCACCGCTTACCCGCCCTATACCGACTATCAGGCGCGTGCCGGTGGGCGTGAAATCCCGGTCGTCGTACTGGAGCCGCGGGCGTAAGCATTCATCCATGAGCGGTTCTTCTTCGTGCGACGCCGTCATCATCGGCGGCGGTCATAACGGCCTCGTCTGCGCCTTCTACCTGGCCCGGGCCGGGCTCAAGGTCACGGTTTGCGAGCGGCGCAGCGTGGTCGGCGGCGCGGCGGTGACCGAGGAATTCCATCCCGGCTTCCGCAACTCGGTCGCCAGTTACACGGTCAGCTTGCTGAACCCGCGCATCATTGCGGACATGGGGCTGGCCGCGCGGGGTCTCAGGATCGTCGAACGGCCGATCTCGAACTTCCTGCCGCTCGACGATCAGCGCTACCTGAAGCTCGGCGGCGGCGAGGCGCGCACGCAGGTGGAATTCGCGAAATTCTCTGAGCGCGATGCAGCGGCTTGGCCGGCCTATGGCGCCATGCTCGATCAGATTGCCGATACGTTGCGAGCCTTGGCGGAACAGACGCCGCCTAATCTCGGCGACGGGTTGCCCGGGCTGCTGAGAGCGGTACGGCAAGGACGCCGCTTGGCCGGGCTGTCGCTCGCGGCCAAGCGCAACCTGCTCGACCTGTTCACGGAAAGCGCGCGGACCTTCCTCGACCGCTGGTTCGAGAGCGACGCCGTCAAGGCGGCGCTCGGCTTCGACGCGATCGTCGGCAATTTCGCCAGCCCGGATTCGCCGGGCTCAGCCTACGTCTTGTTGCATCATTGCTTCGGCGAGGTGAACGGCAAAAAGGGCAGCTGGGGACACGCGATCGGCGGCATGGGGGCGATCACCTCGGCGATGCGGCAGGCGGTCGAGACGCTGGGCGTCGAAATCCTGACCGATGCCCCGGTCGCGCAAGTCGCAATCGAGAATGGCCGGGCGATCGGTGTGGTGCTTGAGGACGGGCGCAGGATCATGGCGCCGATCGTCGCTTCCAACCTCAATCCCGCGCTGCTGTTCAAACGGCTGGTCCCGTTGGCCGAACTGCCGGCCGATTTCCGGCAGGCGATCGACGGTTATCGCAACGGCTCCGGCAGCTTCCGCATGAACGTCGCGCTCAGCGAGCTGCCGGACTTCACCTGTCTGCCGGGGGCGGCTCCGGCCGAGCACCACCAAGCCGGCATCGTGATCGCGCCCAGTCTCGATTACATGGACCAGGCCTACCAGGACGCCAGGCGGCTGGGCTGGTCATGTCAGCCGATCGTCGAAATCCTGATCCCGTCGACGCTCGACGACAGCCTGGCTCCTCCCGGACAGCATGTCGCCACCCTGTTCTGCCAGCAATTCGCGCCCGAGCTGCCGGATGGCCGTTGCTGGGACGCGGCACGGGAACAGGCCGCCGACCTGATCATCGACACGGTCGATCGCTACGCGCCCAATTTCAAGGGATCGGTGCTGGGCCGCATGATCCTGTCGCCGCTCGACCTCGAGCGGACATTCGGCCTGATCGGCGGCGACATCTTCCACGGGCAGCTTTCGCTTGACCAGATCTGGGCCGCGCGCCCGGTGCTGGGTCACGCCAGCCACCGCGCGCCGATCAAGGGGCTCTATATGTGCGGATCGGGGACGCATCCGGGCGGTGGCGTGTCGGGCAATCCGGGGCGGAACGCGGCGCGGGAGATATTGCGCGACCGGTCAACGCGAACGGCGCTGGGGCTGATGCTTTCTGCATCGTGAGGTGAACTGGCGCTTGGTACTCTGGTGGCGATCGTCATTTGCGGGCTAAGCTGTGGCTAACCCGGAAATTGGTGACAAGAACGGGGGAGAAGGTGGGGGAGGTGCCCGTGCATGGTTTTCCGCATCGCGCGCTCATCGCGCTGATTGTTCTCGTGGTCTCGTCAGCCGGGCTGCCTACGCGAGCCCAGGAGATGCTGCCGCGTCCCGCACAGCCCTTCAAGGGACAAGTGGGCCGCACCGAGGCGGAAAGCGCGCCGCCGCAATGGCCGCTACCGGTCACGGCCCCCAAGGGCGCGCCCAATGTCATCGTTATCCTGACCGACGATGTCGGCTTCGGCGCATCGAGCACCTTCGGCGGCCCGATCCCGACGCCGACCTTCGACGCGCTGGCGAAGAGCGGGCTGCGCTACAACGCGTTCCATACGGTCGGCCTCTGCTCGCCGACGCGCGCAGCCCTCTTGACCGGGCGGAACCATCATGACGTGGCGATCGGGACCACCGAGGAGCCGGTCACCGGTTACGAGGGCTATACCGGCATCGTGCCGAAGAGCGCCGGGACGGTCGCCGAAATCCTGAAGCAGCACGGTTATGCGACCGCTGTCTTCGGCAAGTGGCACCTGACGCCTTATTGGGAAATGGGCCAGTCCGGTCCGTTCGACCATTGGCCGACCAGCGAGGGGTTCCAATATTTCTACGGCTTCCTCTACGCCCAGACCGACCAGTTCCACCCCGCGCTCTGGGAGGGCACCACGCCGATTGCCGACCCGACCCGCGGCGATCCGCATTACATCCTGGACCACGACCTGGCCGACCATGCCGTTGCCTGGATTCGCGAGCAGAAGGCGCTGTCGCCCGACAAGCCGTTTTTCCTCTACTACGCATCCGGCACCGCGCACGCACCGCACCAGGCGCCTGCGGAGTGGATCGAGAAGTTCAAGGGCAAGTTCGACCAGGGCTGGGACAAGGTCCGCGACGAGACCCTGGCGCGGCAAAAGGCGCTGGGGGTGGTGCCGGCCGACACGCAGCTGACACCGCGCCCGTCGATCATCCCGGCCTGGGATTCGCTGACGCCAGACCAGAAACAGGTCTTCGCTCGCATGATGGAGGTCTATGCCGGCGCGCTCGCTTATGATGACGCGCAGATCGGGCGGTTGGTCGAGGCGCTCCGGCAGGAGGGCCAGCTCGACAACACGATGATCGTCTATATCCAGGGCGACAACGGCGCGAGCGCCGAAGGCGGGCGGCAGGGCCTGTTCAACGACGTCACCTTCATGAACGGCATCAAGGAAGATTTGTCGTTCATCAAGGATCATCTGGACGAGCTTGGCACCGACCACGCCAGCGGCCATTACCCGGTCGGCTGGGCGCACGCGATGGATACGCCCTTCCAGTACTTCAAGCAGATCGCCTCGCATCTGGGCGCAGTGCGCAACGGCATGGTGATTTCCTGGCCGGCGCGGATCAAGGACGCGGGCGGCCTTCGCACCCAATTCCACCATGTCATCGACATCATGCCGACGATCCTCGACGCCGCCGGCATCGAGGCGCCAGCCATGCTGAATGGCGTGGCGCAGAAACCGCTCGACGGCGAAAGCATGCTCTATACGTTCGACAGTCCGAAGGCGCCGTCCAACCACCGCATCCAGTATTTCGAGCTGGTCGGCAATCTCGGCATCTACGAGGACGGCTGGGCCGCCGGCACCGAGCCCACCGCCTTTCCCTGGCAGGTGCTGGGCCGCGCGCCCTTCGACCTCGACAGCCAGAAATGGGACCTCTACCACCTGACCGACGACTATTCCGAAGCGGTCAACCTGGCCGAGAAGGAACCGGTCAAGCTCAAGGACATGCAGGAGCTGTTCTGGGCCGAGGCGGCGCGCAATCACGCCCTGCCGATCCATGACAGCTCGGCCGACATGGTGCGGGGCTTCGCGATCCGTCCCAATCCGGAGGCGGCGCGGACGGTCTTCACCTTCTATCCCGGCATGGTCCGGATTCCGGATTCGGTGGCGCCCAATGTCCGCGACCGCTCCTTCACGGTGACCGCCGATGTCACGATTCCCGATGGCGGCGCCCAGGGCGTGCTGGTCGCGCACGGCGACCGCTTCGGCGGCTACGCGCTCTATCTCCTGAACGGCAAGCCGACCTTCGCGTACAACCTCGCCGACCTCGAGCATTACACGGTGGCCGCGCATGACAGCGTCCCCGCCGGCCATCACACCGTCGCGGTCGAGTTCAAATATGACGGCGGCTTCGGCAAGGGCGGCACGGCCACGCTGACCGTCGACGGCAAGCCGGTCGGCGAAGGGCGCATCGAGCGCACGCTCGGCAACAAATTCGCACTCGATTCGAGCTTCGCTGTCGGCGAGGCGACCGGCACGCCGGTCAGCGAGGACTACCAGGTGCCGTTCAAGTTCACAGGCACGCTGGCGAAGCTGACGGTCACGCTGAAATAGGGACGTATCCCAGCCGGCTCGACAGATCCTGTGTGAACGCCAGCAGCGCCGCAATTTGCGGGCTTTCCTGCCGGCAATCGAGCGCAGTCGACGGACCCAGCAGCGCCACCGCCAGCTGCATCTGGCCAGTATAGTCGAACACCGGCGCGCAGGCAGCGGCGATGCCCGGCCAGGGATTGCCGTCGGTGCCGGCGAAGCCGCCGGCGCGGATTGCCGCGAATTCGGCCTCGAGCTCGCGCAGGGTCACGCCTGATTTCGCCTGCTTCAGCTCCGCGGCGATGCGCTTCGAGACCAGCTGCTTGGGCAGGAACGCCGCCCAGACCTTGCCGGTCGCGGTCTGGGTCAGGCCCAGCACGGTGCCCGGCTTCGAGTTGGTCGTCACGTTGTGGGACGATTCGATGCTGCGGATCACCGTCGGGCCATAGGTGCCCCAGACCGTCAGCGCGACGCCGAGATCGAGGGTCTCGGCCAGCCTGCCGATCGCCTCGCTCGCCAGCTGGTACGGCTCGAAGCCGCGCAGCCGTGCCAGGCCCAGATGCAGCGCGAACCAGCCCAGCCGGTAGAGCCCGCTGGCGCTGTCCTGCTCGACCAGCCCGATCTTGCGGAAACTGACGATATAGGGGTGGGCCTGGCCCGGCGGCATGCCGGCGGCATCGGCGATGTCGCGCAGCATCATCGGCCGGGTCGACTCCGCCAGCACGGTCAGGATCCGGCCTGCGACCTCGACGGATTGGACGCCGCGACCAAACGCCTCCCCCCTTGAGGGGGAGGTCGGCCCGAAGGGCCGGGTAGGGGGTACTGGTTCAGCCTTCTCGGTATTATCGGACATGCGTCGCCACACCCCCCACCCCCCAACGCTTCGCGTTGACGACCTCCCCAAGGGGGCAGGCGTTGCAGAAGCTCGGCAATAATCGTTCCAACATGTAATCCGATTAGATATTGACGGATGAATTAGATTTCACCTAATCAACGCCGCAAGGCAAGAGCGGAAGTGGAGGAACGGCGATGGCATTGGAAAAGCGCACGATCCGGTATGGCGGGGCAATGCTGGACCAGAAGGAGATCGATGCCGTCGTCGGCGTGATGAAGGCCGAATACGGCATGGTGGTCGGCCAGAAGGTCGGCGAATTCGAACACCGCTGCGCCGAAATCCTCGGCCACAAATACGGCGTGATGGTCAATTCGGGAAGCTCCGCCTTGATGCTGGCGATGCGGATGCTGGGCGTGATGGGGGCGCCCAAGGGGTCGGAGGTGATCACGCCGGTGCTGACCTTCTCGACCGACGCAGCCTCGATCGTTCATGCGGGCTATGTGCCGGCCTTCGTCGATGTCGTGCTCGACACCTATCAGATCGACCTCGATAAGGTCGAGGCGATGATCACGCCCAAGACCAGGGCGATGCTGGTGCCCAACCTGGTCGGCGGCGTGCCCGACTGGGACCGGCTCCGGCAGATCGCCGACAAGCACAAGCTGATCCTGGTCGAAGACAGCTGCGACACGCTGGGCGCCGAGCTCAGGGGCACGCCGACGGGCAAGCGGGCCGATATCAGCGTCACCAGCTTCTCGATTTTCCACATCATCACTTGCCTGGGCAATGGCGGGCTGGTCGCCGTCGATGACGAAAAGCTGTGGGACTGGGGCCTGATGGCGCGCGCCTGGGGCCGCTCGTCCGAGAAATACCTGCACGGCACCAAGCAGAAGGAAAGCGACGGCCGCTTCCTCGAAGACCTCGACGGGGTGCCCTATGACGGCATGTTCATCTTCGAAGACGTCGCCTATGGCTTCATCCCGAACGAGGCCGGCGCTGCCTTCGGGCTGGAGCAGCTGAACAAGCTCGAGCATTTCTTCGAATTGCGCGACAGCCGCTTCCAGAAGCATGCGCAGTTCCTGGCCAGGCATGATGACGTCTTCATCCGCGCCAAGCTGCTCGACCAGGTGAAGACCAGCTGGATCTGCTACCCGGTGCAGCTGAGACCGGAGCTCGGCTGGAGCCGGCGCAACTTGCAGGTCTATTTGGAGGATGCCGGGATTTTCACCCGCGTGATCTTCTCCGGCAACATTACCCGCCATCCGATGATGAAGGGGGTGGAATACCGCGCCGCGCCCGGCGGCTATCCCGTCGCCGACCAGATCATGGAGCAGGGGCTGATGCTACCCTGCCACCCCACCATGACCGACGAGGATTGCGACTATCTCTACCAGGTGCTGGAGGAATGGATCGCCAAGCAGCGCGGACGGAACTGACCGGCGGGCGTGGCGACCTTCGACTACGTCATCGTCGGCGCCGGCTCGGCCGGGTGCGTGCTCGCCAGCCGGCTATCGGCCGACCCCGCGATCAGGGTGCTGCTGCTCGAGGCCGGCGGGCGCGACAACAGCCCGCTGATCCGCGCGCCCGGCGGCTTGCTGCCGATCATGATGGCGGGGCTCTATGCCTGGCGTTACCGGACCGTCCCGCAGCCCCATCTCGACGGCCGCGCCCTTTATTCCCCGCGCGGCAAGGTGCTGGGCGGGTCGAGTTCGATCAACGGCATGGTCTATGACCGCGGCACGCGGTCCGATTATGACGGCTGGGCGGCCGCCGGCAACGACGGCTGGTCGTATGAAGAGCTGATGCCCTATTTCAAGCGGGCCGAAACCTATGAGCCCGGCGCCGACCCCTGGCATGGCATCGACGGGCCGGTCAGGGTCAGCCGGCCGGGCATCAGGCACCGGCTCTCACAAGCCTGGATCGAAGCCGGGGAGGGGGCCGGCTACCCGTTTAATACCGATACCAACGGCGCGGCGCGCGAAGGCTTCGGTCCGGTCGACCTGACGGTCGGTTCGGGGCGGCGATCAAGCTCGGCCAGCGCCTATCTGCGGCCAGCGCTTCGACGCCCGAACCTCAGCGTGCTGACCAGCGCGCTCGTCACGCGGATCGTCATCGAGAACGGTCGCGCCGTCGGCGTCGCCTATCTGAAGGACGGCAAGCGCGAGCGCGCAGAGGCCGATCGAGAGGTGATTCTTTGCGGCGGCGCCCTCAACTCGCCGCAGCTCCTGATGCTGTCCGGCGTCGGCGATGCCGATCATCTGCGAGAGCATGGCATCACGCCGGTGACCGATCTGAAGGGCGTCGGGCGCAACCTCCAGGACCATCTGGCCGGCGCGGTACGCCTCGCCTGCTCCGTCCCGATCTCGCTGTACAACTATATGAGCCCGATCGCCGGCGCATTGGCGCTCGGGCGTTATGTTATCTCCCGCACCGGCCCGCTCGCCAGTGCGGGGATGGAGTCGATCGCCTTCGTCAAGTCGCGTCCGGACCTGCCCGAGCCCGACCTCAAATTCCATTTCGCGCTGGCGCTCTACCAGAATAACGGCCGCGAATTCATCCGCCGCCACGGCTTCTTCGCCCACATCAACGTCGTGCGGCCGGCGAGCCGCGGCCGGATCAGCCTTGCTTCCGCCGACCCCACCGCGCCGCCGGTGATCGATCCCAACTTCCTGGCCGAGGAGAGCGATCTCGTTGGCCTGCGCGCCGGCATCAGGATCGCCCGCGACATCTTCCGCCAGAAGGCGTTCGATCCCTATCGCGACGAAGAGATTGCGCCGGGTCCCGACATCGACAGCGACGGCGCGATCGACAGCTATATCCGCGCCCGTGCCGAGGCGGACTACCACTCGGTCGGCACTTGCCGGATGGGCCGGGATCCGATGGCTGTCGTCGACAGCCAGCTGCGCGTCCATGGGCTGGAGGGCCTGCGCGTGGTTGACGCTTCGATCATGCCGACTTTGGTCGGCGGCAACACCAACATGCCGGTCATCGCTGTGGCCGAGAAGGCGTCGGACATGATTCTCGGCCGGCCCGCGCTGCCGCGCTTCACGCCGCCAATCTGAGGCGCCGATGCCAAAGGTTGATCGACCAGGCTGGCTACGGTGCCGCCACTCAACCCGACGCCGACGTCCCGACGAAAGTCGGGGCTGGAGGATGCGTCAGTCGCCCGGTTGCCGTAGACTGGCACCATGAGAGAGGCCACTGCCGAAGGACTTCGCCGCGTCGACGAGGCACTGGCCGAGCGTGGAATGCTGCTGGTTCAGGGGCAGGGGCAGGTCCCGAGCGTCGCCGACCTGCTGGTGGGGCGGCCGGTCACGACCCGCGGCTATTCCCATGATTACGTGCCCGCCTGGAACCTGGCACGCAGCCTTGCCGACCGTCCGGATATCGCAATGGTTCGCCTCGTCGGCGGCCGCAGGACGCTGGTCGAGCGGCGCTTCTGGCCGGCGATCGACGGGCTCGCCCGGCACAATGCGCGAATCGTGAGCAGCGGCGGCGCGACCGCCGATCACGCCGCCCTCCTGCGGCTGATCGCGGAAAATCCCGGCATTCCCGGAGCTTCGGTCAAGCTGGCGCTCGGGCTCGAAGGTCCCCCCGGCTCACGCCGGTTTCAGGCACTGAAGAACGACCTTCTCGCCTGGTGCTGCATCTACCAGACCGAGCAGGACGAGGCGGAAATCCATACGCACGACCAGGCTTGGCACCCGTGGCCTGGCGGCAAGGTCGCCCTCGGCGTGGGCGATGGCCTGTCCACCGCGGCAGCAACCGAAGTCCTGACCGGCGCTATCCTGGGCGCAGCCGCAGCGGCCGACCGTCAAATCCGCAAGGCGATTCCGCTGCTATCCTGGGTCTGACAGTTCGGTTACGTCGACCGAGACCGTCAGGTGCTGGATGCTGCTGCCGAGGATCACGCCCTGGAGCGGGCTGACATCGCCGTAATCGCGGCCCCAGGCGAGGGTGATCAAGTCGGTCGAGCCAACCCGTCCGTTGGTCGGGTCAAGGTCGAGCCAGTCCTCGCCGCCGCACCAGACCGACAGCCAGGCATGCGACACATCGGCGCCAACCGGCCGCGGCCGGCCGGGCGGCGGCAGAGTCCGCAGATAGCCCGAGACATAGCGCGCCGCCAATCCTAGCGACCGCGCGCAACCGATCGCGAGATGGGCAAAATCCTGGCACACGCCGCGCCGGTCGGCGAACACCTCCGCGATCGGCGTGGCGATGGTAGTAGCCGTCGCATCGAAGGTGAATTCGTCGTGGATGCGCTGGTTGAGGTCGAGCGCGGCGGCGCGAATGCTCCGGCCGGGCGTGAAAGACTCCAGCGCGTAATCCCGCAGCTCACCGTCGAAAGCGACCATCGGCGAGGCGTAGGCGAAAGCGCTGGCATTGCGCGCGGCCGGGTCGGCGGGTGCGAGCACCCGATCGCGCAGATCCTCCCATGGAATGTCGGTCCCTGGCGACGATGGCGGCGTCACCTCGATGTCGGTTTCGGCCACGACCGTCAGCCTGAGATGCGGATCGTGCAGCTCCAGATAGGTCGTGGGGTTGCCGAAGAAATCCACGTGCTCGCTCAGGACCGAGGCCGGCGGTTCGATGTTGAGCGAGAACGAGGCCACGGCCTGACCGAGCACCGGCCGCGGGGTCAGGTGCAGCAGGTGATGCGCCAGCATGATGTCGTTGCCATAGCGATAGGCGCTCGCGTGGCGGATGCGATAGCGCACGGGCGCGCCCGCTTCCGGCTGAGCGCCCGTTTCGGGCTGAGCGCCCGCTTCAGGCTGAACGAACGATGACATGGGTGAAATAGGCCTGGGTCAGAAGGTCGGAAATCTGCGGGATCAGCATTTCAAGCCGCGCAAAGGCCGGGCGCAGCGGATCGTCGGCGGAGCTCGCGCTGCTGCGCCCGCCATGGAGTTGGCAGGCATGGACGATCGCCTCGGGAATCGCCGCGCGGGCCGCGTGGGCCGTGTGAAGCGCCGCATCGATCAGCCCCGGGCTCGCTGGCAGCGTCTCTGCCGGTCGCGGCAGCGCCGCGAGATGGTCGGCAATGGCCGAGAGCTGGAACGCCAGGCTGCGCGGGTCGCCTTCATTGGCGAGCACTGCGCGTAGCAGTGTGGCGCGGTCGAGACCCCGCTCCAGCTGTTCCGCCGCGGTGGTGCCCGTGCCGCTCCGCGGATCGGTCAAGGCCAGGATCGCAGCCAGCAGGCGGCGCTCTTCGATCGCAGGCCCGTTGTAATTATAGAGCGGCGGCTGCCCAAGGCCGCGCATGATGGCCACGAGATCGATCGCGCGTTCCAGCCTCCGCCCGATCTCGACGAACCGCCAGCCGGCATCGCGCGTCATGCTCTCACCCACCGCGCCGGACAAGGCCGCACCCAGCGTGATCAGCTCCTCCAGTCTCAACAGCAGCCGGACCGGCGGCGCGCGTCCGACCGGCTCCTCGATATGCCGGTCGAGCGCCATGAAGATTCGCCAGCAGTCGGGCGGCAGCCAGTCGCGCACGCGCCGGGCCGCCGTTATCAGGCGCTGAAAATTGGCCATCGTCCCGCTCGATTGGCCGTTGTCGAGCAAGGCCGACTGTACGATCGAGATCGGCTGGAAGGCTTGCGGGTGGTCGATCACCGGGCAAAGCTCGAGCCAGGCCGCGAGATTGAGGATCGGCTCCGCGTCGCGGAACCGCCACGGCTGCACCGCGTCGGTGACGCCGATCAGCAGCGTGCGCAGCAGGCGCACGATGCCGTCTGCGCGCTCGGCATAGCGGCCGACCCAGAACAGCCCGTCGGCAACCCGGCTTGGCAGCTCGCCGCCGGTCGGTCGCCGGAACGTGACGGAATGGACGGTCGACGGTCTCGAGCCCTCGGCGCTTTCTGCTTCTCCGCGAGCGGTCAGAACCCAGCTGTCCTTGCTCGTGCTGCCGTGCTGCATCGAGACCACGGAGCCGTCCGGCGCGGCGGTACGGGTAAAGCCGCCCGGCATCACCGCGAATTCGTCACCGATCCGGGCAGCGAAGACGCGCAGCACCATGGCCCGCGGTTCGAGCTTCTCGCCGTTCCATGCCGGCGCCGTCGACAGCTTGACGCGCTCTTGCCCGACATAGGCCATCGGCCGCTCGCGAATCTTCGCGCCCAGCGCTTCTCGCTCGGCCCGGCCGAGCTCGCCGCCGAAGACGGGCGGCGTCGTGCCGGAGGGAAAGGCCGGTTTGATGACGAGGTGGTCAAGGTTCGCCAGCACATAATCGCGGTCGGCCGGCCGGCCGCACCACCACGAAGCGACGTCAGGCAGCTTCAGGCCTTCGCCGAGGGTCACCGGCGCCAGCTCGCCCAGCAGCGGCTTGAACGCCGCCGCCTCGAGCACGCCGCTGCCGAGCGCGTTGGCGATCACTACATGGCCGGCACGCACCGCCTCGACCAGTCCGGCGACGCCCAGCGCGCTGTTCGGCCGAAGCTCGACCGGGTCGCAGAAATCATCGTCGAGCCGGCGCAGGATGACGCCGACCGGCTCGAGCCCGCTCAGCGTCTTCAGGAACACCCGGCGGTCGCGCACGGTCAGGTCGCTGCCCTCGACCAGTGTGATGCCCAGGTGCCGGGCCAGGTACACGTGTTCGAAATAGGTCTCGTTGTAAGGGCCTGGCGTCAGCAGCACGATCCTCGGCATCGGCACGCCGGTCGACAGAAGCGAATGCAGGCTGTTGCGAAACTGGGCGAAAAACGGGGCGAGGGGCTGCACCATGCCGGGGCCGATGGAGTCTGCGAGCACGCGCCCGACGACGCTGCGATTTTCCAGCGCATAGCCGGCGCCGCTCGGCGCCTGGGTACGATCGGCCAGCACGTGCCAGCGCCCGTCCGGCGCGCGGCAGAGATCGAAAGCGCAGAAATGCAGATAGGTGCCGCAGGCTGGTGCGAGGCCCCGACAGGGGTGCAGGAATCCGGGGTTGGCATGCAGCAGCGCCGGCGGGACCCGCCCGTCCGCGACCAGATGCTGTGGCCCATAGAGATCGGCCAGCGTTGCGTTCAGGAAACGGGCACGCTGCCGGATGCCGATTTCAATCGCGTCCCATTCGTCGGGCGCGATTACGAGTGGCAGCAGGTCGAGCGGCCAAGGGCGCTCAGGCCCCTGCGGGTCGCCATAGACCGCATAGGTGACGCCATGTTGGCGCAGCAACTGGACCGCTTCGTCGCGCCGGTCCTCCAGCGCTACAGGGTCGAGCGGCGCCAACCGGCCCATCAAAGTCTGCCAGTGCGGCCGGACCTGCCCGGTGCCCGTCACCATCTCGTCATAGACCGCGTCGGGCGCGATCTCTGGCGGCGGCTCGGACAGGCTATGCTCCCTCAATGCCAAGTGTGTCGCCCGATCGATTTTCCACCCCATGAGGTGCCCACGATGGGCGTCCGAGTCAACCGCCCAGGGCGGCGCAAGAATGTCTCAGGCGTTCGCCCCCTCTCCCGGGCAGAGCCCGGGCAAGGCGAGGGGGTTGAGGGCGGCGCGTTCCGATTTTATTCGCATGGCGCTGGTCCGGGTTGCCCACGACAAGGCCGTGCCGTTCGCGGTCAAGGTGCCCAACGCGGAAACGCGGCAGGCGATGGAGGAAGCTCGTACCATGAGGAGAGCCCGCTTCGCCTCCGCGGGGGAACTGTTCGATGCCCTCGAAAAGGACCGCGAACGATAAGCGGGCCGCGTTCCCGCGCGCGGCCGACTACACCCGAAAATTTGTCAAGTATTGGCACCGGCTCTCTGAATCCGGCCGCTACAACATGCGGCAGCTCAAAGAGGTCATGATGCTTTTGATCGCCAATGACGGTCGGCTCGACCCAGAATGGCTGGATCACCAACTCGCCGGCGAGTGGGCTGATCACCGCGAATGCCATGTCGGCGGCGACTTCCTGCTGATCTACCAGCTTGAGGGCAAGGGCGCAGATGCGATCGTTCGCTTCGTGCGCACGGGCACGCATGCGAATTTGTTCGAAGAATAAGGCTGCCCGAGCATAGCTGACGGCTCAGCGCGCCATGAATGCCCGCCATGTATGATAGTATAGCGTCCCCGGAATTCTTCGCTACCGCGATCCGGAATTCCTCGAATACTACACGCTACCAGGCGCCCTATTGCCCATCCATCCCCAGAACCTTGCCCGGATTCATGATGTTCCCGGGGTCGATCGACCGCTTGATGAGCCGCATCAGGTTCACCGCCTCGCCATGTTCCCGGTCGAGATACTTCATCTTATAGCTGCCGATGCCGTGCTCGCCGGTGCAGGTACCGCCCATGGCGATGGCGCGGTTGACCATCCGGTCATTCAGTCGCTCAGCCTCGGCGATATCGGCCGGATTTTCACGGTCGATCAGCAGCACCAGGTGGAAATTGCCGTCACCGACATGACCCAGCAGCGGCGCGAGCAGGTGGCTGGTGGCCAGATCCTTCTTGGTCTCGGCAATGCATTCGGCCAGCCGCGAGATCGGCACGCAGACGTCGGTTGAGAGCGCGCGGACGCCCGGCCGCAGCCCCATCACCGCCCAATAGCCGTCGTGCCGCGCCTGCCACAGCTTTGAGCGGTCCTCGGCTTTGGTCGCCCAGTCGAACGGGCCGCCGCCGAGCTCGCTGGCGATCTCGCCGAACCGCCCGGACTGCTCGGCGACGCTGGCTTCGCTGCCGTGAAATTCCAGGAACAGCATCGGCGTTTCCGGCAGGGTCAGCTTGGAATAGGCGTTCGATGCCTTCACCTGCATCTCGTCGAGCAATTCGATCCGCGCCACCGGAATGCCGGACTGGATGGTGAGGATCGCGGCATTGCAGGCCGCTTCCACCGACGGAAACGGACAGACGCCGGACGCGATCGCTTCCGGAATGCCGGACAGCCGCAGCGTCAGCTCGGTGATGATGCCGAGCGTGCCTTCGGAGCCGACCATCAGCCGGGTCAGGTCATAGCCGGCGGCGGATTTCTTGGCGCGGCGCGCGGTCGCGATCACCTCGCCGTTCGCCAGCACGACTTTGAGCGACAGCACATTGTCCTTCATGGTGCCGTAGCGCACCGCATTGGTGCCGGACGCGCGCGTCGCCGCCATGCCGCCGAGCGAGGCGTCGGCGCCGGGATCGATCGGAAAGAACAGGCCCTTGTCGCGCAGATATTCGTTGAGCTGCTTGCGCGTGATGCCGGGCTCGATGACGCAATCGAGATCCTCGGCATGCACCGCGAGCACGCGGTTCATCTCGCGGAAGTCGAGGCAGATGCCGCCGCGCGGCGCATTGACCTGGCCTTCGAGCGAGGTCCCGGTGCCGAAGGCGATCACCGGCACGCGCGCCGCCGCGCACAGCCGCACCACCTCCTGCACTTCTTCGGTGCTATGCGGCAGGAACACCGCGTCCGGCGGCTGGTTCTCGATCCAGGTCGTGGTGTGGCCGTGCTGCTCGCGCACCGACGCCGCAGTCGAAAGCCGGTTGCCGTAACGCGCGGCGAGCGCCGCGATCACCCCCTGCGCCGCCTTCTCGGTAGCCTTGCGGTCTTGTTGTTGCGTGGCCTCGACGACTGCCATTGCCGGAACGTTTCCTGTTGTGGGCCGCATCTGAAAGCAATGCTGTTTCTTGCTGCCTCTTGAGCCAAACTGGCGGCCAGAAACTGATAAATCAAGCTGATAAATCAAGAGTTCCCCGCGCGCGCATTAACGCTGTTGGCCCCTTGTCGGCCCCTTGCGCCAAACGCGGCGAATCCGCCACTCTATCGCGATGTTGGACCGCCTCGATCTTGAGCCGGCGTTCTTCGCGCCCTTCGTGTCCTCGCCGATGCGGGTCGAGGACGGCTGGATCGACTATAACGGCCATCTCAACATGGCCTATTACAATGTGCTGTTCGACCGCGCCGTCGACGAGGCCTATGAGCTCATCGGCTGCGGCTTGGCTTATGTCGAGAGCACCCGCCGCTCCTGCTACACCGCCGAAGTGCACCTGCGCTATCTGCGCGAGCTGCATGCCGGCGACCGGGTGCGGGTGACCTTCCAGCTGCTCGGCTACGACGCCAAGCGGCTGCATTATTTCGAGCAGTTGTTCCACGCCGAGGAGGGCTGGCTGTCCGCCACGTCGGAAAACATGGCGCTGCATGTCGACATGGACAAGCAGAAGACCGCGCCGTTCCCGGCCGCCATCGCCAAGCAGCTGGCGCGCATGCGCACCGCTCACGCCGCGCTGCCGATCCCGGAAGCCGCCGGAAGGCGGATCGCGATGCCGGAAAAATGAACTATGCCCTCCCCTGCAGGGGGAGGGCACGCGCGCAACGCGCGCGGGGTGGGGAAGTACGCACTGCGAGGTCGACCTCCCCACCTTGACGGACCTGCGGTCCGTCTTTTCCTCCCCCTGCAGGGGAGGAAAATCAGCAAGCCTCGTAAAAGCCCAATCCAAATGCCATCTTACGCCGTGAGAATCACTCGTTTCGGGCGCTGAACAGCCTTGGCCGACCCCTTAAAGCGTAATCTCCCGTTGGAACCCGCACCCGCGCCGCAACCGGCACGCGGCGGCATTGCCGCGCGCGCCCAAGCCGCCGCCGGCGCGCCTTATCTTGCCGGCCTCAATCCGGAGCAGCGCGAGGCGGTCGAGACGCTCGACGGCCCGGTGCTGGTTCTGGCCGGCGCCGGCACCGGCAAGACCCGCGTGCTCACCGTGCGCATCGGCCACATTCTCAGCCTCGGCCGCGCCCGGCCGGGCGAGATCCTCGCCGTCACCTTCACCAACAAGGCGGCGCGCGAGATGAAGCATCGCGTCGGCGAGATCGTCGGCGGCGTGGTCGAGGGCATGCCCTGGCTCGGCACCTTCCACTCCATCGGCGTCAAGATCCTGCGCCGCCATGCTGAGCTGGTCGGGCTCAAGAGCGACTTCACCATTCTCGACACCGACGATCAGATCCGGCTGCTGAAGCAATTGCTCGACGCCGAAGGCATCGACGAGAAGCGCTGGCCCGGCCGGGTGCTCGCCATGCT
>CAZVYC010000013.1:25207-42680 GCA_964631425.1 uncultured Rhodospirillales bacterium | reverse complement strand
ACGCCTACAACCTGCGGCTCAGCCGCCGCCGGGCGGAATCGGTCGCGGCCGAGCTCGAGGCCAAGGGCATCCCGTCCTCGGAGATCGAGATCGTCGCCAAGGGCAAGCACGACCTGCTGGTCCCGACCGGCGACGGTGTACGTGAGCCGCAGAACCGGCGCGTGCAGATCGTCTACGCGTCGGGCGCGAACAGCTGATCGTGTTCTAGCTTT
The DNA here is from genome assembly GCA_964631425.1 of uncultured Rhodospirillales bacterium. Taxonomy (GTDB): domain Bacteria; phylum Pseudomonadota; class Alphaproteobacteria; order BOG-932; family Roseiterribacteraceae; genus BOG-932. The sequence goes on along the minus strand of CAZVYC010000013.1, from coordinate 42,468 downwards.
TCTCAGTCGTTTTTCAGCAGGGTCCCGGCGGACAAACCCGTCGGGACCCTTTTTATTTCGAACCACCCGCCACGCGTGTCGATCAAAAATCGGGCCCGCGCATATCTGCATGCCTGCCACACGTCCTTGGAACCTGGGTGGCGCGCAGGAAAACTGAACTCTCGACGTTTTCTTCTATTTTTCCTCAAGGTAAAGTGTTAGAAGCAAAAATAAATATTCATTTATATATAGAACTCAGATAGAACAGATTGACAAAATGTAATGTAGCAGTGGTTGTCCTTCCAAAACCCCTTCGTTAGCGTGCGGCCGCCTAACGATCTCATCAAGGGAGCTTGGAATGTCGACCTTCCGCGGTACGCGGCGCACGCTGCTGACGTCATCTTGCCTGCGTCCATTGGCGGTATTCTTGCCTGTCTGTTTTGCCGTCCCACTCATTCTGGCCTTAGGCCAGGGCGCGCTCGCGCAGCAGGCGCCAACCGAGCTCGGCACCGTGCAATCCTCAGCCACCGCGGCGCCTGAAGAGATCAACGTACCGGACTCTGCGCCCTACCAGGCGCCGACCAAGGCGCCGCTCGACGCCACCCAGCCGACCTCGGTCATCAGCCAGCAATTCATCCAGAACAATTTCCCGCTGACCACCAACTATGACGAGATCGCGGCGATCGCGCCCAGTGTATGGGGCGTGGCGCCGAACGGCCCGGGCCTGGCGGAGAACCAGGTTTTCAGCATCCGCGGCTTCAGCGACGGCTTCTTCAACGTGACGTTCGACGGCATTCCGTGGGGCGACTCGAACGATTTCACGCACCATTCGACGTCGTATTTCATGGGCCATGATCTGGGTGAAGTCTCGGTCGATCGCGGCCCCGGCACAGCGGCGACAGTCGGCAACGCCACATTCGGCGGTACGATCAGCACCCTGTCGAAGGAGCCGCTCGATGTCATGACGCTGACGCCGTACGTGATGTTCGGCAGCTTCAACACCCAGCTCTATGGCGTGCAGTTCGACACCGGAACCATCGCCTCCTCGGGCGGCACCCGCGCCTTCATCGATGCCGAAGGAACCCAGAGCGACGGCTACCTGACCAATCTCAATCAAAGCCGCTACAACTTCTTTGCCAAGGTCGAGCAGCCGATCGGCGACAACACGGTGATCACCGCCGTCGCCATGTACAACGACCTTCGCCAAAATATCTCGCTGGGCCAGACCGCGGCTCAGATTGCCAAATTCGGGCCGAATTACGGTCTGAATCGCGACCCGACCAGCCAGGCCTTCTACGGCTACAATTACGACCTGATCCATAACGATTTCGAGTATATCGGCGCCAAGACCGTCCTCGACGACGGTTGGACCCTGGACGGCAAGGTCTACACCCTCGCCTATTACCACTGGGGCCGGAACGGCGAGGATCCGAACGGCGAGACGCCGAACGGGACGGTCATCGGCGCTCCTCTGCCGAGCGGCGTCTCCATGCCGAACGACGTTCCCGGCCAGTTGCTCCAGAACGACTACCGGTCGGTGGGCGTCACCGCCAACGTCATGAAGGATTTCGGCTTCTTCGACATCAAGACCGGCATCTGGTTCGACCACCAGACCAACAGCCGCGGCCTGTTCGAAATCGATTTCAGCCAGAACGAGGCTTACAACTACAACGGCTTCGGCACCGTCGGCGCGACGGATCGCGAGCTGCACCAGTGGCTGGACACGGTTCAGCCCTATCTGCAGATCGACATCAAGCCGCTGCCGGGTCTGACCATCAGCCCCGGCATTCGCTACGTCAATTTCGACCGGAGCGTCGACTCCTCGGTCAACGTGAAGACCGGGGCGGCGCAGAACTACTCCACCGATTTCGACGCGGTGTTGCCCTCGGTGCTGATCCATTACGCCATCACGCCGAACTGGAGCGTCTATGCCCAGGCGGCCGAGGGCTTCCTGGCGCCCAACGAGAACTTCTTCACCACCAATGCCCCGGGCAGCACCAACCTCAGCCCGCAGCAGACCTGGAACTATCAGGTCGGCACGGCTTGGCAGACCAAGGATTTGGCCCTGTCCTTCGACGGGTACTATATCGATTTCACGAACCTGATCGGCAGCGAAACGGTGGGTGGCAACACCGTCTACTTCAATCAAGGCGGCGTGACCTATAAGGGCCTCGAAGCCGAGGCGACCTATTACGTGGGCTATGGCGTCAGCGTCTATGGCAACGGCAGCATCAACAGCGCCAAGAACAAGCAGACCGGGCAGTGGATTGCCAACGCGCCGTCTGCGACCGCGGCAGGCGGCATCATCTATAACAAGGACGGCATCTACGCGTCGCTGCTCGACAAATGGATCGGCAGCCGCTACGGCGATGTCGGCCAGACGCAGGGTCTCAGCCCGTATCAAACGCTCAATGCGTCGGTTGGGTACACCACTCAGGAGCCGATGGCCTGGCTGCCGAAGGGCACGTCGCTCAAGGTCGAGGTCCAGAACCTGACAGACGAGAACAAGATTTTCGCGCTCGCGGGCTACACCGTCGCAAACAGCACGCCGCTCTACTGGACGATCCCGGGCCGCAGCGTGTTCGCGACCCTGAGCGTTCCGATCACCGCCGGCGCCAGCGAGCCCGCGGCGGCTCCGGCCGCCTACGTGCCGCCGCCGGTCCAGGCCCCGATCCGGGCAACGACGCCCAAAAGCTATCTGGTGTTCTTCGACTTCAACCGCTCCGACCTGACGCCGGATGCGACCCGTATCGTCGATACGGCGGCGAACAACGCGACGACTCAAGGCGTCACCCGAATCGACGTGACCGGCCACACCGATACGGCGGGCTCGGATGCCTACAACATGCGCCTGTCGCGTCGGCGCGCCGAAGCGGTGGCCGCGGAGATGGAAAGGCAGGGTGTGCCGTCCTCGGAGATCGCGATCTTCGCCAAGGGCAAGCATGACCTGCTGGTGCCGACCGCCGACGGGGTGCGCGAGCCGCAGAACCGGCGCGTGCAGATCGTCTACGAAACCTCGGCGCCAACGAGCTGAGGCCGGCATGGCAGCCGCCGCGACGAAGGCCAGACCGGACGATCCGGGGCAGATGCCTCCGGGCAATCCGAAAGCCCCGACTTTCGTCGCGCGCGGGCCGCTGTCCGGCAGCGGGTTCGTCGATATCGAGGATCTGCAGGACCCGGCGGCGCGCCACCGGCAGCTGGCCGTTTCCTATGCCGTCGCCGCGATTCTGGAGCTGATGCTCATCTTCGGCCTTTGGCATATCCTGGCCACGCCGTCGACCGCAGCGCCAGCCGACGACGATATGGCGATGACCATCGTCGAACCTCCTGCGCCGCCGCCCCCGCCGCCGGTTCCAATTATCCAGGAGCAGTTGAAGCCGATCGTCCCCAAGCTCATCCATCCGCTGATCAAGACGCCGCGCCTGGCGATCCCGTCGCCGATGGCCCTGCCAGTCGACGATGAGCCGCCGCAGCCTCCTTCTCCGCCGCCGCCACCCCCGCCGGCGCCATCCGCCGCGGCAATCAACAGCTTCCAGTCTGCGCTCCGCGCCGCCATCCAGGCGGCGATCATCTATCCGCCGGCAGCGAAGATGATGAAGCAGCAAGGCAGGACGAAAGTGGCCTTCACTCTGTGGAAAGGCGCGGCGGACTCCCCGCGCGTGATCGAAAGCAGCGGAATCGCCTCGATCGACCAGGCGGCGATCGCCGCCGTGCTCGACGCCCACTACCCTGAGCCGCCGCCCGAGCTCGCCGGCCGGCCGCTTACCTTTGCCGTTTATGTGGATTTCAACCTGACTACCCGCTGACACCCCGCAACGCCGGAACGAGAGGTCTCCAAGATGCTGCTTCGCCGTGCCGCCCTTTGTCTTATCCTTCTGGCCGCTGTTCCTGCGCTGGCCCAGGAGGCCAAGCCTCGGTTCCTGCCGCCCGATGCGTTCGATCTTTCCGCCGTGCTGGCTCCGCCGCCGGCGAACGATTCGGCCACGACCAAGGCAGAGCTCGCTGAAATCCGCCGGGTCCAGGCGACCGCGACCGAAGCTCAGAAGGCCCAGGCCGTTGCCGACCTCAAGGAGACCATCTTCCTGTTCTCGGGGCTGCTCGGACCCGACTTCACCGCCGAGAAGCTGCCGGTGGCGACGCTGTTCTTCCAGAATGTCGGAAAGGCCGAGGGCGAGTTCGTCAATCCGGTGAAGAGGCTCTATAACCGCCCGCGCCCGCCGATCGCAGATTCCGTGATTGTGCCGTGCGAGAAGCTCACCGGCAGCGCCTCATATCCCAGCGGGCATGCGACCTTCGCCTATTTGCAGGCGGCGGTGCTCTCAGAAATGATTCCAGAAAAGCGCGCCGCGATCTTCGCGCGCGCGGCCGAGTTCGCGCAGAACCGTATCGTCTGCGGCATGCATTACGCGAGCGATCTCGATGCCGGACGGATCAGCGGGGCCGTGATCGCCACCGCGCTTTTGGCTGATCCGACTTTTCGCGCGGAATTCGCTCCGGCAAAGGCAGAGGTGCGAAAGGTCCTCGGCCTGCCGAGCCCGTAGGACCTGGTCTCCGATCGCAGAGGAGCTTAAGTCACACGCGACGGCGCGTGAATCGGATACTAAACATGAATCGACGTACCGGCTTTCGATGAAAGTCGGTACTAGGCTTATTTGTCCGACCGCAGCGCCGACATCACGTCGGCGATCGCCTTTTTCTCGCATTGCTCGAAGGCCTTGCGGATCTTGATGTCGGCAAGCGCCACGCCGGCGTCATGCAGATCAGCCATCGTCTTTTGGATCAAGTCACGCTGCTGCCGTCCGAAAGCAAACTCCAGGAGCGTGTCGGCATATTCCGGCGAAGCACCTTCGCCCATCTGGTCCGCGACCCAGGCCGCGAACAGCTTGTTGCGATGCGCCTCGACCTTGAACTTCAGCTCCTGGTCATGCGCGAATTTCGCCTCGAACTGGTTCTCGCGATCTTTGAACGAATCTTCCATTGTTCCCCCTGGAAGGCACCATGCCGGACAATCGATGGTCGACCTGACGCCTTATATCGAACCTCCATTCGTCGTAACCATAATCGATTCCGCCAAGGTTGCCAGCGCCGTGGCTCCTGCAATTTGCATGGCAGCCTCGGATGGGCCGCAATGCCGACCTTAGCGCGAGGCCAGTTTTAGCGCGGAATGGCGGCGGGCGACTTGCTTTGGATCAAAACGCCCGCTTTCGGACCCGATGATGTATGATGGATGACCACAAACTGGGGGAGGTCTCGATGGCTCCGCGCGCGCTGTTGCTTCCGGTGACCGGACATCACGCCGACAATGCCGCGCTCGAAACGGCATTCATCGTCGCCAAGGCCTTCAAGGCGCACATCGCGGCCGTCTGCCTCAGGCCCGATCCGGTCGACATCGTGCGCTATGTCGCCGACTGGACGTCACCGGTCTTGTCGAGCGAGGCAGTGGCCGCCGTCGAGGAAGAAGCCGAAGCCGCGGCCCAGGATGCCGGAGGTGCATTCGAGCAGTGGCGGAAAAGCCGCTGGTTGCCGCTGTGGTCGGAGCGGACGTCCGATAGCGACGCCTCGGTATCCTGGCAGGAGCGGGTAGGGGCGCCCGCGGTTGTCCTTCGCGACATGGCGCGGTTTGCCGACCTGGTGATCATGCGGGGGCTCGGGCCTGAGGGACCGGTGGATGGCGACGCGATGCTCGAGGCGGTGCTGTTCGACGCTGGGCGACCGATTCTGCTTGCGCCGTCCAGGCCGGTCACGAGCCTGTTCGAGACGGCGCTGATCGCCTGGGCCGGCGGGCGAGAGGAGGTCCGCGCGGTCACCGCGGCCTTGCCGCTGCTGGCGCTGATGAAGCGGGTGGAGGTCCGCACCATCGGGGACCGTGAGGATGCCGAAGTCACGCAGCTCGTGGCGTATCTGGATCGGCATGGCATTACCGCCAAGGCGGCGACGACCAGGACGGGCGACCGTTCCGTGGCGGAGGCCCTGCTGGCGGAGGAGAAACAGGTGGATGCCAGCCTCCTGGTCATGGGCGCCTATCACCACAGCCGCGCCCGCGAAGCGGTGTTCGGCGGCACGACACGGCAGATCATCTCGCACGTCGAGATCCCGGTGCTGCTGGCGCATTAAGAGCCGCCTACGCGGGCGGCAGCCAGCCTTCTTCGTCGATCAGCCTGTTCGTCGCCTGCGCGACTTCGGCTGCTCCAGCGCCCTTCGCGCGGAGCGATTGGCGCAACGCCGCGATCCGTTGGGTCCGCTCGGCCCATTCGGCCGGAAACAGACCGCCCATATACGTACGCAGTCGCCGCGCCAAAGTGGGGCTTGCGCCGCCGGTCGAAATTGCCAGCGCGAGGTCGCCCCGGCGCAGGATCGCTGGAACATGGAAATCGCAGAGCGGCAGAACGTCCTCGACATTGACCAGCACGCGGTGCTCGCGCGCGATTGTCGCGAGCTCAGCCGATCGATCCGGCGGCAGGCCGGCCACGAACAGCACGCGCAGGGGCGCGATGTCGGCCTCGCCGGGCAGGCGCGGGATCAGCCGCGCGCCGCCCGCTTCATGCAGCGCCGGCTCGGGATCGGGCGTGTAGATCGTGAGGTCGGGGATGTTCTCGCCGTCAAGGAACGCCAACCGCTTCATGAGCGGCGCACCGGCGCCGGCTAGTCCCGCCGGCAGCGTCGCCAGGTCAAGCGCCAGCGGGACGGTCATGAGACCTGTCAGGCCCGGCGGCTCAGCCGCTGCCGGGCGATCCAAGGCCGGTTGTCCTCGGCCGGCTGGTAGAACAGGTCGAAGTCGCCGAGCGCGGCCAACCAGTTCTCTGCAATCGCCCGCTCGCTGACCTCGAAGGCGTCGATGCCGCAACGCTGCATGAACTGCAGCTGATCGCGCACGACGTTCCCCGTCGCGCGGATCTCGCCCGTGAAGCCGTAGCGGCTGCGCAGCACGCGAGCCTGCGAGAAGGCGCGGCCGTCGCCGAAATTCGGGAAAGCGAGCGCGATCAGCGCGAACCGCGACACGTCGGCGCCGATCTCGGCGGTGGGAAGGTCATTGGGTATACGAACGCCGAGTTCCGACGGCGCGCGCTTCAGCGCGTCGCGCTCGGCGGCCCAGCGCTTCCAGGTGACGGTGACCGGACCCGAGTCCGGTAGCAGCGAGTCGTCCTCCAGGTGCTGCCAAGGATCAGCGACGACCTGGCCGCCCTTAACGAGCACCATAGACGGCCTCCTTGAACGGCTCGGCGCCGATCCGGCGATAGGTCGCGGGCAGATCCTCGTCGTTGTCGCGGAACCGGAGATAGACATCGAGCAACTTGTCGACCGCGTCGTTCACGCCGTCGCTCGGCACCGCCTTGCCGACAATGCCGCCCACCGCCGCGTTCTCGTCGGCCGAGCCGCCCACGGTGATCTGGTAGAATTCCTCGCCGTTCTTGTCGACGCCCAGGATGCCGATATGGCCGACATGGTGGTGGCCGCAGGCGTTGATGCAGCCGGAGATCTTGATCTTCATCGGGCCGATCTCGTCTTCGCGCCGGGCGAGATGCTCGCTCAGCCGCTCGGCCACCGGAATCGAGCGGGCATTGGCAAGACTGCAATAGTCCAGCCCCGGGCAGGCGATGATGTCGCTCGCCAGCCCGGCATTGGCGGTGCCGAGTCCCGCGGACGCGAGCGCGCGGTAGAGCGCCGGCAGGTCGCGGCGCCTGATGTCGGGCAACACCAGGTTCTGCTCGTGCGTCACTCTTGCCTCGCTGAAGCCGTAGCGTTCGGACAGTTCGGCGATCAGTTCCATCTGCTCGGCGGTGCAGTCTCCCGGCGGCTTGCCCACCGGCTTCAGCGACACGGTGACAGCGGCATAGCCCGGCTGCTTGTGCGCATGGACGTTGTACTTGACCCAGCGCGCGAAGGCCGGGTCGGCGGCGACCGCGTCGGCCAGCATGGCTTCGTCGCCGGCGCCCGGCGCCTGATAGGCGGGCGGCGCGAAATGGCGGAGGATGTCGGCGATTGTCTCTTCCGGCAGATCGAGCGGCGTGTGGTCCATGGAGGCCCATTCAGCCTCGACCGCCTCACGCATCTTCTCGATACCCAGCGCCTGGACGAGGATCTTGATCCGCGCCTTGAAGATGTTGTCGCGCCGTCCGTACTCGTTATAGACGCGCAGCGCGGCCTCCAGATACGACAGCAGGTGCTGTTTCGGCAGGAAATCGCGCAGCACCTTGCCGACGATCGGCGTGCGCCCGAGACCGCCGCCGACCAGCACCTGGAAGCCGATCTCGCCCGCCGCGTTGCGCCTCAGATAGAGCCCGATATCGTGGACGTGCACGGCCGCACGGTCCTGGCTCGCGGCCGAGACCGCGATCTTGAACTTGCGCGGCAGCCAGGAGAATTCCGGGTGCAGGGTCGACCATTGGCGGATGATCTCGCACCAGGGCCTGGGGTCCTCGATCTCGTCGACCGCGACGCCGGCCAGGGGGTCGGAGGTGATATTCCGGATACAGTTGCCGCTGGTCTGGATGCTGTGCATCTCCGCCGTGGCCAGCTCCGCCAGGATCGCCGGCGTCTCTTCCAGCTTGATCCAGTTGAACTGCATGTTCTGGCGCGTGGTGAAGTGCCCGTAGCCCTTGTCGTAGCGGCGGGCGACATGCGCCAGCATCCTGAGCTGCGCCGGGGCCAGCGTGCCGTAGGGGATCGAGATGCGCAGCATGTAGGCATGCAGCTGGAGATAGAGGCCGTTGCGCAGCCTCAGCGGCCGGAACTCCTCTTCGGTCAGCTGGCCGTTAAGGCGCCGACGCACCTGGTCGCTGTATTGCGCCACGCGCTCCTCCAGGAAGCGCCGGTCGAATTCGTCGTAGCGGTACAAGGTGTTTCTCCTAAACCGTCGGGCCGAATGCCCGGATTTCCTCGCGCAGGCCGACCGGCCGGATGGCGCCGTCGACCACCGTCACCGGGATGACATAGGGCGCGATCGCCTTCAGCGGCTGCGTCGCGGTTTCCAGCAGCGGCGCGGCATCCAAAGGATATGCTGCGTCGGCGATCCGGGTGGACCAGGAACCGTCGGCCGTCCAATAGATCGGTACCCCGTCAGTCACCCGATTGGCGGTCACCACCTGATAGATCACATTGGCCTTCACTGCGCTTTACCTGCTCTTCAATCCTGCCAGTTCAACCATGCCCGCCGCCTGACGAGCTGACCGGCCGGCCCTCCACCTGGATAGCTAGCCCGGGCATTTCAAATTCCGGTGATGACATTCCCCGCGCAGGCAATTGATTTTCACGGCCTAAGCCGCCCGAACGGGCCAGTCTTCCTATCATCTTCATCATGGCAGCCATGAGATTTCAGCGGATTGTGCGATGCGGCAAAACGTCTGAGTTCGTCCCGCGTTGGCCTGAAATCCGCCCAAATCCTGGGTTGCGGCCTTACCATACTTCATGCGCGGACCGTATAGCCGTCCGAATTGCGCAGTTTTGCGGAATTTCACACAGGACGGCCCCCATTGCAATAGGAACATGCGGCGTGCAAATGTGTAATTAAGGTTAGTAACGATAATATGCTGTACAATAGTGTCGGCGATCAGGTGAATTCGATGTCCTTCGCTCTTCCCGAATTCGCGCCGGGCTCGGTCTGGCTGGTCGGCGCCGGTACGGGTGATCCCGGCCTGCTCACGCTTCTAGCCGCTCATGCATTGGCTGAGGCGGACATCGTGCTTTACGACGCGTTGGTCAATACCGACATTCTGGCCGGGATGGGGCCACGCGGGCGGGCGATTGCCGCGGGACGGCGCAAGGGCGCGCCCGTCCTCACTGAGCAGCAAGTGATCCAACTGATGATCCGGCATGCCGAGGCCGGGCGGCGCGTCGTCCGGCTCAAAGGCGGCGATCCCTTTGTCTTCGGGCGCGGCGGGGAAGAGATTGCGGCGCTGGCCGCGACCGGCATTCCGTTCCGGATCGTGCCTGGCATCACCGCGGGCATCGGCGGCCTCGCCTACGCCGGCATCGCCGCAACTCGGCGCGGGGTCAACTCCACAATCACCTTCCTGACCGGCCATGACGAGGCGGGCGGCCTGCCCGCCGGCGTCGACTGGGCGGCGCTGGCGCGGGCCGACCAGACGCTGGTTGTCTATATGGGTCTGTCGTCGCTCGACGCGATCGCCGGCGCATTGCTGTCCCACGGCCGCGACCACCTTACGCCGGTCGCTATCGTTTCGAAGGCGAGCCTACCGGAACAACATACGCTTCTCACCACGCTGGGCGCCTGCGTACTGGCAGTCCGGCGCGAACGGATCGCGGCCCCTGCGATCATCGTGATCGGCGAGGCCGCGGCCGAAGCAAACATCTTCCCCTGGTTCGATCCCGCCGCCCAGGCGGCCCGCCCGCGCATTGCCGCACTCGACGTGGCACGAGGCTGAGATGGCATCCCCGGAAATTTCTATCGTCTCCGATATCATCGTCGAGAATGTTGCGGTTGACCGGGCGGCCAAGGTGGCCGCCGACCTCAATGAGCGCTATGGCCATCTCGACGGGCTTGAGCTGCTGCGGGTGATCCTGAAAGAGGAGCTGCCTGGGCAGATTGCGCTTGTCTCGTCCTTCGGCGCCGAGTCTGCGGTCCTGCTGGCAATGGCGGCGGAAATCGACCCGGCAGTCCCGGTCATCTTTCTCGATACCGGCAAGCTGTTCGGCGAGACGCTGACCTATCGCAACCACCTGACCGAGTTCCTCGGCCTCACCAACGTCCAGACTTTCAAGCCCGATCCGGCGGCTGAGGCGGCGCGGGACAAGGCGGGCGTGCTGTGGCGCGATGATCCCGACGCGTGCTGCGCTTTCCGCAAGGTCGAGCCGCTGGAGCGGGCGCTCAGGCCCTATGCCGGCTGGATCACCGGTCGCAAGCGGTTTCAGAGCGCTGGCCGCGCCCAGCTGCCGATGATCGAGGCCGAGGACGGACGTCTCAAGGTCAACCCGCTGGCGCGCTGGGACGCCAAGAAGATCGAGGCGGAGTTCAAGCGCCGCCGCCTGCCGCGCCATCCGCTGGTCGCCGATGGTTTCCTCTCGATCGGCTGCATGCCGTGTACGGATCGCGTCGCGCCAGGGGCGGATGCCCGCTCCGGGCGTTGGGCCGGGCTCGAGAAGACCGAATGCGGCATCCACCTGTCGCGCATCCCCCCGAAACGCGCGCCGCGCGCCGGCCGCCATCTGGTCGAGCTCGAGAATCAGAGCATCTTCATTTTGCGTGAAGCTTTCGCAAGGCTGCCCAAGCTTGTGCTGCTGTGGTCGGTCGGCAAGGACAGCAATGCGCTGATCTGGCTCGCGCGCAAGGCGTTCTACGGCCATGTACCGTTCCCGGTGGTCGAGCTCGACACCGGCATGGAGCTGCCGGCGGTCTATGACTTCCGCGACCGTTATGCCGCCGAATGGGACCTCGACCTTAAGGTCGAGGCGTGCCCGCCGGTGGACGATGTCGATCCCAGTTTGCCGCCCTTGGCCCGCGCCGCGGCGCGCAAGAGCGCCGGACTCATGAACTTGATCCGACGCGAGGCGCTCGATGGCGTGATTGTCGGCATCCGCCGCGACGAGCAGTCGACCCGTGCCAAGGAACGCGTGTTCAGCCCGCGCACCGAAGCCGGCGACTGGGACATCGCCAACCAGCCGGCCGAGTTCTGGGGCCATTACAAGGCGCGCCCGGGCGCCGGCGGTCATGTCCGCGTCCACCCGCTCTTGGGATGGACCGAGCTCGACGTCTGGCGCTACACCAAGGCCGAGAACATTCCGGTCGTGCCGTCCTACCTGGCCCAGGACGGGATGCGCTACCGGTCGCTGGGCGAGCACAATATCAGCCGGCCGGTGGCCAGCAACGCCGCCTCGATCGACGACATCATCGCCGAGCTGGAGGCGACGCGCGCGCCGGAACGCGCCGGCCGGATCATGGATCACGAGACGGAGGAATCATTCGAGCGGCTGCGTAGCCGCGGCTATCTGTGATGGCCGGGCTGTGATGACCGAAACCGCCGAGCCCCTCCGGGTCGTCATCGTCGGCAACGTCGACCATGGCAAGTCGACGCTGATCGGCCGCCTATTGAACGAGGCCGGGGCGCTGCCCGATGACCGGGTGGCAGCCCTGGCCGAGATGAGCCGCAAGCGGGGCGCCGAGCTCGAATGGGCGTTCGTCACCGACGCGTTGCAGGTGGAACGCGACGAGAGGGGGACAATCGACACCAGCGAGGCCGTGTTCCGGACCGAGCGGCGGACCTTCATCATCATCGACGCGCCGGGGCAGGACGAATTCCTGCGCAACATGGTGACCGGCGCGGCATCGGCCGATCTCGCGATCATCGTCATCGACGCGACGGAGGGCGCGCTCGCGCAGTCGCGCCGCCATCTCTATATCCTCGGCCTTCTCGGCGTGCGCCGGCTGATCGTCGCGGTCAACAAGATGGACAAGGTCTACCACTCGGCCGACTGCTTTTCGGCAGTGGCCAAGGAGGTCCGCGATTATCTGCAGCAGATCGACATCGCCGCTACTGCCATCATCCCGATCAGCGCCAGGCACGGCCACATGATCGCCAAGCGTTGGGCGGGGCTAGACTGGTATCACGGGCCGACCCTGCTCGAAGCGCTCGATCGGCTGGAACCCGACCCCTATGCGCCCGACGTGCTGCCGCTGCGTTTTTCGGTGCAGGACGCTTACAAGTTCGACGAGCGCCGCATCCTGGCCGGGCGCGTCGAAAGCGGCGTGCTTAGGGTCGGCGATGCCCTCGCATTCGCCCCCAGTGGCGCGATCGCTCGCGTCGCCTCGATCGAGGATTGGAACCGGCCGCAGCGGCGCACCACTGCCAGCGCCGGCGATGCGGTTGGGATCACGCTCAGCGAGCGCGCCTTTGTCCAGCGCGGCCATATCGCGGCGCCTGCTGCCGAGCCGATGCGGCTGGCGCGACGCCTGACGTTGCGCATGTTCTGGCTGGCGTCCGAGCCGCTGCAGCCGGGCCGCAGCCTGATCCTCAAGCTCGCCGCCGGAGAATATCGTGTCGCGCTGCGGTCGATCGAAGCGATCATCGATCCCCGAACGCTGGAGAAGCGGCCGGCCGACCACGTCGGCACCAACGAAGTGGCGGAGGTCGTGTTCGAGGCGGGCGACCTGGTGCCGGTCGATCGCTACGCTGCCCTGCCGCGCACAGGCCGGGCGGTGCTGATCAGCGGCGGCGACGCGGTCGGCGGTGCAATCGTGCTCGACTTCGTCGAGGTGCTGCCGGTCTCCGTGCTGACACCGGCCACCGGCGGCGTCTCCCGGGCGGAGCGGGAGCAGCGTCACCGCCATCGCGGCGCGGTGCTGTGGCTGACCGGGCTGCCGGGATCGGGCAAGTCGACGCTTGCAGCCGCGCTGGAGCGGGCCTTGTTCGAAGGCGGCATGCATGCCGTGGCCCTCGACGGGGACCGGCTGCGCCAAGGCCTGTCGCACGATCTCGGCTATTCGCCCGCGGATCGCAGCGAGAACACCCGGCGCATTGCTGAGGCGGCGAAACTGTTGGCCGATGCTGGCCATATCGCGATCGCGGCCCTGGTATCCCCGACCCGGGCCGACCGTGCCCGTGCCCGGGCGATCGTCGGCGAAGGCTTCGCCGAGATCTATGTCCGCGCCGATCCCAAGCTGTGCGAGGCGCGCGACCCCAAGGGCCTGTATGCCCGCGCCCGCCGCGGCGAGATCAAGCTCTATACCGGTGTCGACGCACCCTATGAGGCGCCGGACGCACCCGACCTCGTCATCGACACCGGAAAGCTCGATATCGCCGAATCGGTCGACCGGCTGGTCGGCTTCGTCGACGCCCGATTCCATGATCCCAGAATCGACCAGCAGATGGTCGAGCCGGAATGGAGCGTATGATGGGGAATGCTCAATCATCACTCCCTCTCTCCAGCGAGGAGAGGGCTGGGGTGAGGGGGCCTGCGCGTGAGCGCCAGTTCCGGATGCATCGGACCAATAACGCCACCCCCTCACCCTCCCATTGCCCTGCAATGGGCCCCTCCCTCTCCCCGCTGGGGCGAGGGCTTTGGATCGCGTTGACCGTACTCTTTCTGGTGCTGACGCCGCTTTCCGCCAGCTACGCGGCCACTACCCTGCTCAACGTCTCCTATGATCCGACCCGCGAATTCTACGCCGCCTATGATGCGGCCTTCGCGGAGCATTGGAAGAAGCAGACCGGCGAAGACGTCACGATCCAGCAGTCGCATGGCGGCTCGGGCACGCAGGCTCGCGCGGTGATCGACGGGCTCGAGGCGGACGTGGTGACGTTGGGCATTCCCACCGACATCGACGCCATTGCCGCGTCCGGCCTCATCGCCAAAGATTGGGCGAAGCGCCTGCCGGACGACAGCACCCCCTACACGTCGACGATCGTCTTCCTGGTCCGCAAGGGCAATCCCAAAGGTATCAAGGATTGGGACGACCTGGTGAAGCCCGGCATCTCGGTGATAACGCCTAACCCGAAGACCTCCTCGGGCGGGCAGATGGCCTATCTCGCCGCCTGGGGCTGGGCGCTTGACGCGCTCGGCAACGATCCGGACAAGGTGAAGGACTACGTGGCCAAGCTCTATCGCAATGTGCCGACCCTCGACAGCGGGGCACGCGGTTCCACGATTACCTTTACCCAGCGCGGCGTCGGCGATGTGCTGCTGGCCTGGGAGAATGAGGCCCATCTGGCGATCCAGGAGGCAGGCGCGGACAAGTATGAGATCGTTGTGCCGCCGGAAAGCGTGCTGGCCGAACCCTCGGTCGCAGTGGTAGACGAGCTCGTCGACCAAAAGAACACGCGCAAGGTGGCCGAGGCCTATTTGAATTATCTCTACAGCGACGTCGGCCAGGACCTGGCCGCGAAATGGTTCTACCGGCCGCGCTCAGACGCCGTCGCCCAGCGCTACGCCAGCCAGTTCCCACAGCTGAAGCTGTTCACCATACCGGAGAAGTTCGGCAGCTGGGCGGCTGCGAAGGCGGCCCATTTCGCCGACGGCGGAATCTTCGATCAAATCTATCAGCCGGGCGCCCAGTGACGGTCGCGGCCGAATCCGCTCCATTCCGCCGCTGGAGCGTGCTTCCCGGCTTTGCGCCGGCATTGAGTTTCACGCTGCTCTATCTGTCGCTGATCGTGTTGATCCCGCTCTCGGCCCTCTTTCTCAAGGCAGCCGAGCTGGATCTCGCATCGATCTGGAAGATATTGACCACGCCCCGCGTGTTCGCCGCTTTCCGCCTGACCTTCCTGGCAGCGGCGGCGGCGGCGCTGGTCAACAGTATCTTCGGGTTGGTGATTGCTTGGCTGCTCGTGCGCTACCGCTTTTGGGGGCGGCGGGTGGTGGATGCGCTAGTCGATCTGCCCTTCGCGCTGCCGACCGCGGTCGCGGGCGTCTCGCTCTCGGCGCTGATGGCGAAGAATGGCTGGGTCGGCCAGCTGTTCGCCCCGTTCGGAATCGACATCGCTTATGCGCCGCCCGGAATCGTCGTGGCGCTGATCTTCGTCGGTCTGCCCTTCGTCGTCCGCACGATCCAACCCGTGCTGCAGGATTTCGAGCCGGAACTGGAAGAAGCGGCCGCCACCCTGGGCGCCGATCGTTGGGTGACATTCCTCAAGATCACGCTGCCGGCGTTGGCGCCCGCGATGCTGACCGGCTTCGCGCTCGCCTTCGCCCGCGCGATCGGCGAATACGGGTCGGTGATCTTCATTGCCGGCAACCGGCCCGGCCTGACCGAGATCGTCCCCCTGCTGATCGTCATCAAGCTCGAAGAGTTCGATTATCGCGGCGCCGCGGTCATCGCGGTGGCGTCCCTGCTGGTGTCGTTCACGCTCCTCTTGCTGATCAACCTGCTGCAACGCCGGCTGGGGGCGCATCATGGCAGACGCTAGGCGCGACCGCCCGGCGTTGCGCGATCCCCGCTGGGCACGCGGGGCAATCTTCGTCGGCGGCATTGGCTTCCTGGCGCTATTCGTGGTCTTGCCGCTGGCAACCGTGGCGGTCGAGGCGTTGCGCAAGGGGCTCGCCATATATTTCGGGTCGCTCCGCGACCCCGACACGGTAGCAGCTATCCGCATGACGCTGACCGTCGCGGCGATCGCCGTGCCGCTCAACTGCATTTTCGGTGTCGCGGCCGCCTGGGCGCTCGGCAAGTTCGACTTCCGCGGCAAAACCATCGTGCTCTCGCTGATCGACGTGCCGTTTTCGGTTTCGCCAGTGATTTCCGGGATGGTCTATCTCCTGCTGTTCGGCCTGCAGGGCTGGTTCGGCCACTGGCTGCGCGAGCACCATTTGAAGATCGTCTTCGCGCTGCCCGGCCTGGTGCTGGCGACCATGTTCGTGACCTTGCCCTTCGTAGCGCGCGAGCTGATCCCGTTGATGCAGGAGCAAGGGACCGAGGAAGAAGAGGCGGCACGCATGCTGGGGGCGGGCGGCTTCCGCATCTTCTGGAGCATCACCCTGCCCAACATCAAATGGGGGCTGCTCTATGGCGTGTTGCTGTGCAACGCCCGCGCGATGGGCGAGTTCGGCGCCGTGTCGGTGGTGTCGGGCCATATTCGCGGGCTCACCAACACCCTGCCGCTGCAGGTCGACATATTATACAATGAGTATAACATGGTCGCCGCGTTCGCGACGGCGTCGCTGCTGGCCGGCCTCGCGCTGGTCACCCTCGCCGCCAAGTCATTCTTGGAATGGCGCTACGCGGACCAGCTGGCTTTGACGCGGCGGTAGGACATGACGATCGAGGTCACCAACGTTTCGAAGTCCTTCGGCACCTATCATGCGCTCAAGGACGTCGGCCTCAACGTACGCGACGGCGAGCTCATGGCCCTGCTCGGCCCCTCAGGCTCGGGCAAGACCACCTTGCTTCGGGTCATCGCCGGGCTCGACCGGCCCGACAACGGCAAGGTGCTGATCGAGGGCGCGGACCTGACCAAGCAGGCGGTGCGCGACCGGCGGGTCGGCTTCGTCTTCCAGCATTATTCGCTATTCCGCCATATGTCGGTGTTCGAGAACGTCGCCTTCGGGCTCCGCGTCCGCCCGCGCGCCCAGCGACCGGGCGAGACCGAGATCAAGCGCCGTGTCGACGAGTTGCTCGGCCTGGTCCAGCTCGACTGGCTGGCCGACCGCTACCCGGCGCAGCTGTCGGGCGGCCAGCGGCAACGCGTGGCGCTGGCCCGGGCCCTGGCGATCGAGCCCAAGGTGCTGCTGCTCGACGAGCCGTTCGGTGCGCTCGACGCGCGCGTGCGCAAGGAGCTCAGGCGCTGGATGCGCAAGCTGCACAAGGAGATCAAGCTCACCAGCGTCTTCGTCAC
>CAZVYC010000013.1:0-25197 GCA_964631425.1 uncultured Rhodospirillales bacterium | reverse complement strand
TCACCAACGACCAGGAAGAGGCGCTGGAGTTGGCCGACCGCATCGCCATCATGAATGCCGGCCGGATTGAGCAGGTCGCGAGTCCGGCCGAGGCCTATGATCGGCCGGCGACGGAGTTCGTGTCGGAGTTTCTCGGCTTCGCCAACCGTCTGCCGTGCCGGGTCGAACAGGGCATCGCGCGGCTCGGGCCGTTCGCATTGCCGGTCGAGCTTGAGGACTATGCCGGCGAGGCCGTGGCCTATGTCCGGCCGCATGAGATCGGTCTCACGCGCGCCAGTGGCCATAACGCCGCTCACGCCACCATCGATTCGATCGTATCGCTCGGCCCCAGCGCGCGGGTCGATCTCGCCTATGACGGCCACCGGCTTGAGGCGCTGGTGGACCGGGAGCACCTGGCCGATCTCGACCTTTCGGTCGGCCAGCTTTGCGCGATCAGTATCACCCGCGCACACGTGTTCCGGGCGGCGTGAACTCTACTTCCGCGGCTCGACGTTCTCCGCGCCGGCCCGGGTTCCCCCGTGCTTCTCATTGCCTTCGCGCTCGCGGGGCGGCCGATCGTGATTTCCGGTATGCTGGCCGGCTGCCGGCTGCTTGTTGGGTTCGTCAGATTGGGTACTGGACATCGGTTGTCGCCTGGATGAAAGCCTTATCCTCACGCAATGCTTCAGCGACCTCTTCGTTCCGGTTTCGCGGAGATGCTGGCTGATCATGCGAGACAGCCCGAACGGTGACACCCTGCCGACCTATGACGACGTCCGGAGCGCCGCCGACCGTCTGCGCGGTGTCGCGGTCCGCACGCCGTTGCTCTCGTCCGACGTGCTCGACGCGCTGGCCGGTGGCCGGATCCTCCTCAAGGCCGAGACCTTGCAGCGGACCGGCTCGTTCAAGATCCGGGGCGCCTATAACCGGCTGAAGCAGCTGGTCGAAGAGGGGCGGCACGCCGGCGGGGTCGTGGCGTTTTCCTCCGGCAACCATGCGCAGGGCGTAGCCGAGGCGGCCCGGCTTCTTGGCATCCGCGCGGCGATTGTCATGCCCAGCGATGCCCCGCCCCTCAAGATCGCCAACACGCGGCGGCTGGGCGGCGAGGTCGTCCTATACGACCGTTGGACCGAAGACCGCGAGGCCATCGCTGCTGCGCTCGCGGCGGAGCGCGGCGCCGTTCTGGTGCCATCCTACGACGATCCCGGCATCATCGCCGGGCAGGGCACAGTCGGACTCGAAATGGCGGCGGATGCGAAGGCGTTCGGCTGCTCTCTCGATACCGTTTACGTCCCGGCCAGCGGCGGAGGGCTTGCGGCCGGGATCGCGCTCGCGTTCGAGGCTGACAGTCCCGGCACCGTGGTCCACACGGCTGAGCCCGCGGAGTTCGATGACCATGCGCGGTCGCTTGCGGCGGGCGCGCGCGTCGCCAACTGCGCCGATGCGCGGTCGATCTGCGACGCCCTCCTGGCGCCGACACCCGGACGGCTGACCTTCGCCGTCAACCGCGCGCGTCTCGGCCCCGGCGTGGTGGCGACCGACGCCGAGGTGCTAGGCGCCATGGCCTTCGCGTTCGAGAACTTGAAGCTGGTGGTCGAGCCTGGCGGCGCAGTCGCGCTGGCGGCGCTCCTGGCCGGGCGCATCGACGCACGCGGCAAGGCGGTCGGCATCGTGCTCTCCGGCGGCAATGTCGACCCGGCCCTGTTCGCCCGCTGCCTTGCGGGCATGGAGACCTGACCGCCGGCCCAGTGAGCAATACGGACTAGGCCCCCAGCGTCCGCCGCAGCAGCTCGATATCCTCGGCGAACCCCTGGTCGTTGGCGATCAGCTCCTCGACCTTCTTCACTGCGTGCAGCACTGTCGTGTGGTCGCGGCCGCCAAACTTGCGGCCGATCTCCGGCAGGGAGCGCTGGGTCAGCTGCTTGGCCAGGAACATCGCCACCTGCCGCGGACGGGCGACGGCGCGGGCGCGGCGCTCCGAATGCATGTCGGCGACGCGCATATTGTAATGCTCGGCCACCTTGCGCTGGATTTCGTCGATCGTGACCCGCCGGTCATTGGCGCGCAGCAAGTCGCGCAACAGCTCCTGAGTCGTCTCGATCGTGGCCGGGCGGCCGACAAGGTCGGCATGGGCAACGATCCGGTTGAGCGCGCCTTCAAGCTCGCGGACGTTCGATGTGATCTTGTGCGCCAGGAACTCCATCACCTTCGCCGGCACCGGCACCTTGAACCGCCCGGTATCGGCCTTGGCGTGGAGGATGCCGAGGCGCAGCTCGTAAGTTGTCGGGTGGATGTCTGCGACCAACCCCCAGCCCAGCCGCGAGCGCAGCCGCTCTTCCATGCCCTCGAGGTCGGACGGGCTCTTGTCGGCCGAGATCACGATCTGGCGGTTCTGGTCGACCAGCGCGTTGAAGGTGTGGAAGAACTCTTCTTGCGTTGAATCCTTGTTGCCGCAAATGAACTGGATGTCGTCGATCATCAGCACGTCGACCGAGCGAAACTGTTCTTTGAAGGACATGATGTCCTTGAAGCGCAGCGCCCGGATGAAGCGGTACATGAACTGCTCGGCCGACAGGTAGAGCACCTTGCGCTTGACTTGTCGTCTGCGGATCTGCCAAGCGATGGCGTGCATCAGATGGGTTTTGCCCAGCCCGACCCCGCCATAGAGGAACAGCGGGTTGAACGGCACATTCTCGGAATCGGCGACACGACGGGCGGCGGCATGAGCGAATTCGTTCGGCTTGCCGACGACGAAATTCTCGAACGTGCTGCGCGGGTCGAGGCCTGCGGTATCGTCCTCGGGCGCGCTCTCGATCACGCGCGGACGTGCCTGCGACTTGCGGGGCGGCATGGGCGCGGCTTGCGCTGGCAGGGCGCCAGCGCTCTCGGCCCCTTCGGTCTCGCCAAGCCCGGCGGGCTCGCCAAGTCCAGGCGCAACGATCAATTCGACGCTCGACACCGCCGGATTCTCGAACGCCCATAGCGCCTGAATACGGTCCAGGTAGTTCTTGACGATCCAATCGCGGATGAAGCGCGTGGGCGCACCAAGCATGATCTCGCCATCATCGAGGCCGATCACCGACAGGCCTTCGAGCCAGTTATGCGCGACGGCTTCGCCGACCTCGCTGCGCAAGATCGCCAGCACCCGCGCCCACTCGTGATCAAGCCCGTCGGGGATCGCCGCGATTTCGCGCGGGAGTCGGCGGGTCGGAATTTCTTCCTTTTGATCAAGGGGTTGCGAACGGCCGGCCAATCTCGTCTCCTCACTCCTAGGGCATTCTTGCATTGGAAAGAAACGCGATGCTCGATGATTGAGCCAGCTTGGTTCGGCCGGCCGATAGAGGGCCCGCCTCCACCGGGTCGGAAGCTTATCGGGCGGCCTTGGCGACAGCAAGAAGATCGAAGAGAGAACGGGCGAAAAATTATATATTTCGAAAATACCAAGCAAATAAAAAGCGCTCGGACGAGCGCTTTTTCTAGCTGGATATTAACCGGCTATTAACAATTTCTGGAAATAATTTGACCTCTTCCGAAGGAACGGGCTTTCGTCAGCCCATCGCCTTGATGCGCGCCGACAAGCGCGACAGCTTGCGCGATACGGTATTGCGATGCAGCACCCCGCGCGTGGTGCCGCGCTGCAGCTCGGGCTGTGCGAGCTTGAACTCTTCCTGCGCCGCTGTCTTGTCCCCGGTCCCGATCGCCGTCTCGACCCGCTTTAAGTAAGTGCGGATGCGGCTGACCCGGGCCGTGTTGACTTCTGCGCGTCGCGCATTGCTGCGGATGCGTTTCTTTGCGGACTTGTGATGCGCCATAATTCTCGTCTCGATCTCAATCGCGAGCGGGCATAGCCGGTCGCGGAAGGGCGCGACAATACCGACCTCGGATGCCCTCCGTCAAGCCGGCTCGCGCGGCTTTCTACAGAGCGCGTCGCCGGTTCTCGTTACGAGCGCGTTACCGGTTTTTGAACTGCGGCGGACGCTTCTCGGTGAAGGCAGCCATCCCCTCGCGCCGGTCCTCGGTCGCGAAGGTGGCATGGAAGGCCCGGCGTTCGAACAGCACGCCTTCGGCCAAGGTCGTCTCATAGGCGCGGTTCACCGCCTCCTTGGCCATCAGCACAACCGGCCTGGACAGCGAGGCGATCTTGGCGGCCACCTTGATCGCCTCGTCGACCAGCTCGGCCACCGGCACGATGCGGCTGACGAGTCCGGCCCGCTCGGCCTCCGCCGCGTCCATCATCCGGCCAGTCAGGATCATCTCCATGGCCTTGGACTTGCCGACCGCGCGCGCCAGCCGCTGCGTGCCGCCCCCGCCCGGGATGGTGCCGATCGTAATCTCTGGCTGGCCGAATTTGGCCGTGTCGGCAGCGAGGATGAAATCACAGAGCATGGCGAGCTCGCATCCGCCGCCAAGGGCGAAGCCGGCCACGGCCGCGATCACCGGCTTGCGGCTCGCGCCGGTCCGCTCCCATTTCTCCGAAAAGAAGCCGCCGAGATAGACGTCCATATAATCGAAGCCGGCCATCTCCTTGATGTCGGCGCCGGCGGCGAAGGCGCGCTCGTTACCGGTCAGCACCATCGCCCCGATTGCGTCGTCCTTGTCAAAGGCCGCGAGCGCATCGCCGATCTCGGTAATCAGCGCGTCGCACAGCGCATTCAGCGCCTTGGGTCGATTGAGGCGGATGAGGCCGACCGCTCCATGGGTTTCGACCAGGATGTTCTCGTAGGCCATGGCAACTCCGGTGCTGAGGGAGGCATTACGGTCCTGCTTAGCTCAGCGCTGCTTGCGCGCACAATAGAAGGTGGAGCGGCCGGACTGGACGATGCGGGCGATGCCGCCGGTCCGGACGATGTCGCAGGCGCAGCCCGGGCAGGCCTTGCCCTCGCGGTCATAGACGCCGAAATGGTGCTGGAAATAGCCGAGCTCGCCGTCGTGGTGGACGAAGTCGCGCAGGCTCGACCCGCCGGCCGCGATCGCCGCCTCCAGCACCTGGCGGATCGCCCGCGCCAGCCGTTCGGCTTTCGCGCCCTTCACCGTGGCGGCCAGCCGGGTCGGGCTGAGACCGGCCTGGAACAAGGCCTCGCAAACATAGATGTTGCCCAATCCGGCGACGACGCGCTGGTTAAGCAGAGCGGCCTTGATCGGCGTGTTCTTGCCCGCGAGCGCGTCCGCCAGCGCTTCGCCGTTGAACGCGTTGCCGAGCGGCTCGGGCCCCAGCTCCGCGAACAGCTTGTGCGCCTCGATCCCGTCCTCGGGCACGAGCGCCACGAGGCCGAACCGGCGTGGATCGTTCAGCACATAAACCATGCCGTCGTCGGCGGTCAGCACCAGATGGTCGTGGGTTTCGGGCCGTCCAGCCTCACCCTTGTGGATGACGAAGCGCCCCGACATACCCAGGTGGATGATCAGCACCTGCCCGTCGTCGAGCGACAGCTTCAGGTACTTGGCGCGCCGGCCGATGTGCCGAATCCGCCGGCCGACCAGCCGCGTGGCCAGATCGGGCGGAAAGGGGACCCGCAGGTCCGCGCGGTTCTGGCGAACCTGGACGATCCTGCGGCCTTCGAGCGTGGCCTTGAGGCCGCGTGCGACGGTTTCGACTTCGGGAAGCTCGGGCATTGCTCCGTTATGCCGGGCCTTGCGGCTCAAGAAAAGCGTCGCAGGCCGGCACGCCAACAGCTATGGTGCGGCATCCAAACCTCTCAGCCAACGGAATAAATCAATGACGGTGCCTGTCGTCGCGCAAAAAAGTCCCTATCCGATCGCGGTTGAGGAAGGAAAATCCTATTGGTGGTGCGCCTGCGGCCTGAGCTCGACGCAACCTTTCTGCGACGGCTCGCACAAGGGCTCGGGCCTCGCGCCAATGCCCTACAAGGCCGAGGCGTCCAAGACGCTTTATTTCTGCGGCTGTAAGAACGCAGCGAGCGCGCCGTTCTGCGACGGGACGCATAGCCGGCTCTGACCTTTCGCGGCGGCGGGCGATCGTCTGAAACGAAACACCGGCTTAACATCCGTCATTGCGAGAAGCAAAGCGACGAAGCAATCTATGGTCCCGCACATACGAAGCGTGGATTGCTTCGCGGAGCCTGTCCTCGGGTCGGCCAGAGGCCGGAGCCAAGGGCTCGCAATGACGGTTTTTAAAGGGGGCCGATTGGCCGCCGCCGCATGCTGACCGATCTCGCCATCATCCTGGCGCTGTTCGTCGCGAACGGCCTCTTCGCCATGGCGGAAATGGCAATTGTCGCGTCGCGCAGAGTTAGGCTCGAAGCCCGCGCCGAAGCCGGCAGCCGCGGCGCCAAAATGGCGCTCAGGCTCGCGCACAATCCGGGGCGATTCTTGTCCACGGTGCAAACCGGGGTCACGCTCATCGGCATCGTGACGGGTGCGCTCTCGACCACGGCCGTCGCCGCGCCCCTGGCGTTGGCGCTCCGCCATATCCCTTGGATATCGCCGACACTCGATACCGGCATTGCCTTTGCGCTCGGCGTCGGGATCACGACGTTTCTTTCGCTGATCGTCGGCGAACTGGTGCCCAAGCAGATCGCGTTGCGTCGGGCCGAACCCATCGCCATCGCCGTCGCTCGGCCGCTCGCGGTCATCGCTCGGGTCTTCCTGCCGGTCGTGGCCTTGCTCGATATGACGACGCGCGGCGTCCTGGCGCTCATCGGCATGAGCAGGGTCGAAAAGGAAGCGGTCAGCGAGGAAGAGGTCCGCACGCTGATCGCCGAGGGGATGGAGCGCGGCGTGTTTCATCCCTCCGAAGGCGCCATGGTCGGGCGCGTGCTGCGTTTCGCGGACCGGCCGGTACGCTCGATCATGACGCCGCGGGGCGACATGGTCTGGATCGACATCAATGCCGACCGCGACGAGATCGCGAGGCTGGTCGCAGAAGGTCACACGCGGCTGCCGGTCGGGCGCGGCGGGACGGAGGACATCGTCGGCGTCGTCCATATCCGCGACCTGCTGACCCAGGCGCTTGCCGGCCGGCCGCTGGTGCTGAAGGACGCGATCACGGCCGTTCCGGCTGTCTATGAGGCGACCTCGGTCCTGAAGACGCTGGAAATCCTGCGCAAAGCCGGAGCCCGACTCGCCCTGGTGGTCGACGAGTATGGCAGCCTGGACGGGATCGTGACCTTGACCGACGTGCTGGAGGCGATCGTCGGCGAATTGCCCGAGGCCGGCCGCGAGGAAGAGCCCGAGATCGCGCCCTTGCCCGGCGGCGGCCTGCTGGTCGACGGCCTGGTGGCGATCGAGGATCTGAAGCTTCGCCTCGGCCTGCAGGCGCTGCCGGGAGAGGACGAGGTCACCACGATCGGCGGATTCATGCTGACCCGTCTCGGACGCCTGCCGCGCGTCGGGGATACTGTGACGTATGCGGACTATCGGTTCGAGGTCGTGAAGATGGACGGAAGGCGGGTCGACAAGCTGAAGATCACCAGCGAGGCGCACTCGCTGGCGGAAGACGAGGGCGGCTGATCACGACCCGCCGTGGCCGAACAGCTTGTCGTACAGCTTGTGGATGAAATCCTTTGCCTTCTGCATCGAATCCTGAAGCGGCTTCAACATCTGCTTCATCTGGTCCATGGCCATCTGCTTCAAGGCCGCCGGGTCCATCTTCTTGAGCGCGGCCTTCTGCTCGTCGCTCAGCGAGTCCCATTTCTGCCGCAGCTGGGCCTGGACTTCGGGCGGCAGGCCGTTGAACGAGTTCTGTATCTGCTCGGGCGTCATCTTGGATAGGTCGCCCGCGTTCTGGAGCTGCTTCATCAGCGCGGCCTTCGCCTCGGGCGAAAGCTGGTCGAATTGCGAACGCAGCTGGTCGCTCGGCAGCGAGGTGCCGCTGCCGGATGCGCTTGCCGGCTGGTCGGCGATGCTCGCCATAGTGTTGAAGAGCGCCCCCGTGAGCACGGCCGCGAGAGCGGCATTTCGAAGCGTCCTGGTCATTGGTGCCCTCCCTGCCGCGTTGTAGGCTGATTTGGCGGGATTTTGCCATAGGTTTCGCGCGGCGCGGACTGGCGAAATCCGTCAATTGCGATAGCTTCGCCCGATGGATCGCGGGATGGTGGGAATCGAACGTGCTGAAGCCTTGCGGGTCGAGGCGCTGTGCAAGCGCTTCGGCGCGCACGAGGTGCTGGCCGGCGTTTCATTGACCGCGCACGACCACGACGTCGTGGCCATCCTGGGCAGCAGCGGCTCGGGCAAGAGCACGTTGCTGCGTTGCATCAATCTGCTCGAGGTGCCCGATTCGGGCAGCATCTGGATCGAGGGGGAGCTGATCCGCATGCGCGATAAAGCTGGGGCCTCCGTGCCGGCTGATCGCCGCCAGGTCGAGCGCATCCGGCGGCGTGTCGCCATGGTGTTCCAGCAGTTCAATCTCTGGGCTCACATGGATGTGCTCCGCAACGTGATGGAGGCCCCGATCCATGTGCTGGGGCTCGATCGCAAAGCGGCGACCGAGCGGGCCGAGGCGATGCTGGCCAAGGTCGGCGTCGCCGACAAGCGCCGCGCTTATCCGGCCCAGCTGTCGGGCGGGCAACAGCAGCGCGTGGCGATCGCCCGGGCGCTGGCGTTGGAACCCGACCTCATGCTGTTCGATGAGCCGACCTCCGCGCTCGATCCCGAGCTGGTGGGCGAGGTACTAAAGGTCATCCGCGACCTCGCCGAGGAGGGCAGGACGATGATCCTCGTGACGCACGAGATGGGGTTCGCCCGCGACGTGGCGAGCCGCGTCGTTTTCCTTCATCAAGGCCGGGTCGAGGAGGAAGGGCCGCCCCAGGACTTCTTCGGCGCGCCCAAATCGCCCCGGCTTTATCAGTTTCTCGCCAGCACGAGGCGTGATGCACACAACCAGCAAAACAGTCGGCCATGAAATTTGAGCTTTTCCCGGAGAGACCGAGCGGTCACGCCCACCCAACCGTTCCCCATCGAGGGGCCCATCGAGGGGGAGGGCTTTCGATTCATGTTCCTCCCCCTCGATGGGGGAGGTTAGGTGGGGGTGACGTCGGCGCCGGCGCGAAACGGATTGGAAAGGCACTTTTAGCCACCCTGTTCATCCTGCTCTTCCTTATCCTGGCTGGCCGTTCGGCCCGCGCGGCCGACCCGGGTGTGCTCCGGATCGGCACCGAAGGCGCTTATCCCCCTTTCGAATATCGCGATCCGTCGGGAACATTGAAAGGTTTCGACATCGAGATCGGTGACGCGCTGTGCGCCAGGATCGGCGTCAAGTGTATCTGGGTGCCGCAGGATTTCGACGGCCTCATTCCCGCGCTCAAGGCCGGCAAGATCGACATGATCATCTCGTCCATGTCGGTAACCGCTGAGCGCGCCAAGGTGATCGACTTCACCAAGCCCTACTACCAGACCGCGAGTCAACTGGTGGCGCGAAAATCCTCCGGCATCAGCGACGATTTCCGCACCTTGAAGGGCAAGATCGTAGGCGTGCAGTCGGGCACCATCCATCAGACCTTCATGGAGGAGAAGCACCCGGAGATCACCGACAAGGCCTACAACACGATCGAGGAGGCCGACCTCGACCTCGAATCCGGCCGGGTCGACGCCATTCTGGCGGACAAAGTGCTGATGTATGACTGGCTGAAGAAGGAGGGCGAGGCCAAGGGCTTCGACTATGTCGGCCAGCTGATCGTCGATCCGCTCTTGACCGGCGATGTCGCGATTGGCGTCGCCAGGGGCAATACGGGGCTCAAGACGAAGCTCGACGGCGCCATCGACCAACTCCTGGCCGACCCGGCTTATGACAAGATGGCTGCCGCCTATTTCCCCTTCTCGATCCGCCCGCACTGATCCGGGCGCGGTCCGCTGATGCCTGATCTCGCCGGCTTCGGCGCTCAGCTTTTCGTCGGCGCCCTGGTGACCTTGGAGCTGGCAGCGGCCGCGCTCGCCTTCGGGCTGCTGCTGGGACTGTTGGGCGCCACTGCCAAGCTGTCGCCGGTGAGCTGGGTGCGGGCGCCGGTCACGTTCGTGCTCAATCTGCTGCGCGGCGTCCCGGAGTTCCTGATCCTGCTGATCGTCTATTTCGGCGCGGCGGATCTGCTGGGGGACCAATTCTCACTCGGGCCGTTCGCGGCCGGCACCTTCGCGCTTGGCCTCGTCTTCGGCGCCTATTCGTCGGAGACCTTCCGCGGCGGCTTCCTCGCCGTGCCGAACGGCCAGATCGAGGCGGCGCGCGCCTTCGGGATGACGCCAGCCCAGACCTTTTTTCGCATCCGCCTGCCGCAGGCCTGGCGCTTCGCGCTTCCCGGTATCGGCAATCTGTGGCAGGGCATGGTCAAGGACACCTCGCTGGTGTCAGTGCTGGGCCTCGAGGAGACGCTGCGCAAGGCCTCGATCGCGGCCGAGGTGACGAAGCACCCGTTCCCGTTCTATCTCGCCGCCATGGCGATCTACCTCGCCATCACCACAATGTCGAACCCGACCTTCGCCTGGCTCGAACGCCGCGCCAGCCGCGGCATCGCGCGATGAGCTTCCTGTCCGACCTGCTCGACCTGGTCGAGACGAACCAGGCGATGTTCCTGCACGGGCTTTGGCTTACGGTCGAGCTCCTGCTGCTGTCGAGCACGATCGCGCTGGGACTTGCCGTACCGCTTGCGCTGATGCGGGTATCGCGCTCGCGCATGGGCGGTGCCTTCGCCTACGGCTATACCTATCTCTTCCGCGGCACGCCGCTGCTGACCCAGTTGTTCTTGATCTATTATGGCTTGGCGCAATTCGCCTGGATGCGCGGCTCGCCTTTATGGCCGGTGTTCCGCGATCCCTGGTATTGCGCGCTGATCGCGCTCACGCTCAACATGTCGGCCTATTTGGCCGAGGTGTTGCGCGGCGGCATCCAGGCCGTTCCCAAGGGCGAGCGCGAGGCGGCGGTGGCGATGGGCATGGGCCCTACGCTGCTCTACCGCCGGATCATCCTGCCTCGCGCCTTCGGCATCGCGCTGCCGGCCTTGAGCAACGAAATGGTGGTCCAGCTGAAATCGACCGCCTTGGTCAGCACGATCACCCTGCTCGACGTGACCGGTGTCGCGCGGCGGATCGTGACGCGGACCTATTCGACCGACGCGCTGTTCGTGGCGGGGGTGATCTATGTCATGCTGACGTGGCTGATCAGTCGCGGTTTCCGGCTGGCCGAGCGGCGGCTGAATCGGCATCAGGTTCGAGGGTAGGGTGGAAAAGCGGCGAGCGCATTCCCCGGTTTCGGCGGATGGGTCGTGCCAGGTCGGCGGAATGCACTGGGCTTTTCCGCCTTACAGGGAAACACCGGCTTTGCGCAGGAGGCCAATAGCTTATCGAGGACGATAGGCAGTATCGTTCCTGCGCACCGACGAATTTGCATCGGGTAGAGCACTGCATGATAGCGACTGTCGTACACCGCCGTCCCCGGACCAGGCTGCTTGCCGTCCTTGTGCTGACCATCGTGGCCGGATGCCAGACCCCGCAGAAGGCGGGTGCGCCGACGGCGAGTCCCGGGTCGGAAGCCCAGGCCCAGACGCAAGCCGCGGTCTCGTTCTCCGTCTGGCTCGACGCGGCGCGCAGGGAGGCGCTCGAACGTGGCATCAGCCCGGGCACGGTGGCGAGCGCACTCAGCGATCTGACGCCCAATCCGCGGGTGGTCGAG
The DNA here is from genome assembly GCA_964631425.1 of uncultured Rhodospirillales bacterium. Taxonomy (GTDB): domain Bacteria; phylum Pseudomonadota; class Alphaproteobacteria; order BOG-932; family Roseiterribacteraceae; genus BOG-932. Next base: position 13,601 of record CAZVYC010000013.1, on the reverse strand, counting down.
CTCGACCGGCGCCAGCCCGAATTCAACCAGACTTTTTGGCATTATCTGGACAACGCTGTGAGCGATAATCGTGTGGCCCAGGGGCGGGCACTGATGCAACGGCATGCCGTGCTGCTGGCCCAACTGGAGAAGACCTATGGCGTGCCGGGACGCATTCTCGTCGCATTCTGGGGGCTGGAAACGGATTTCGGGCGCAATCCGGGAGATTTTCCGGTTGTCCGCTCACTGGCGACGCTCGCCTATGACGGGCGCCGCGGCGCTTATTTCCGCGGCGAGATGTTCCACGCGCTCACCATCCTCGATCATGGCGATATCAGCGTCGCGCGGATGACCGGATCGTGGGCCGGCGCCATGGGGCAGACCCAGTTCATGCCCTCCACCTTCCTCAAATACGCTGTCGACCAGGACCGGGACGGCCGCAAGGACATCTGGGACAGCGTGCCCGACGCGCTGGGCTCGACCGCCAATTACCTGCAGAATCTGGGCTGGGACGGCGCGCGCGGCTGGGGCCGGGAGGTCACGCTGCCGCCGGGCTTCGACCCCGCTCTCGCGAGCCTCGACACCGACGCAACGGAGACGGTGAAAACCCTCGCGCAGTGGAACGCGCTGGGCATCAGGCGAGCCGACGGCGCGGCGCTGCCGAACGGGGGCGGCGAGGCGGCGCTGATCCTGCCGGCGGGCGTCAGTGGGCCGGCCTTCCTGGTTCAGGACAATTATCGGGTCATTCTGAAATTCAACCGCTCGACTTCCTATGCTCTGGCAATCGGGTATCTCGCCGACCGGCTGGGCGGCGGGGAAAGGCTGGCGGCGAAGCATCGGGCCGACGAGCCCATCAGGCGGGATGACGCTCTGGTTTTGCAGCAGGGCCTTGCCGCGCTGGGCTTCCTCAAGGGCGCGCCCGACGGCGCCATCGGCGCGGTGACTCGTCAGGCGGTTCGGGCTTTCCAGAAAGCGAACGGGTTTCCGCCGGACGGCTATGTCGATCCGTCCCTGATCGCCGCCGTGCGGGCGCGGAGCGGGATGATGGCCTCAAGCTGAGGCGCCCCGGAATTCCTCTCGCGCGGTGCGGGAGAGGGTTTTTTCACGCCGCTGCCCTCACTCCTCCGACGCTACCTTGGTATCCACCGGCTTCACCCGCCAGGTGACGACTGAGGTCATGGCGTAGTTCCAGACGGCGCCGATCACGCCGCCGATGATCCCGGCCAGCCACCAGCGCTCGCTTTCCTCGGCGTAGAGATACGACGCCACGCCAATATTGGAGAGCGCTCCGATGCTGCAGATGATCGCGAAGCTGACGAAGCCGTAGAGGAACCGAATGCCCTTCAGCCGCTGGTCCCGATAGGTGATGATATTGTTCAGCCAGTAGTTGAATACGATCGCCACCGACGTCGCGATCGCCTGCGCCTCCCGAAACGGCAGCGACTGCTGCTTGTAGGTGAGCCACAGCACGGCGAAATGCACGCCCAGTCCCAAGGTGCCAACGCCCATATACATAAGAAAGCGCACCGGCACGTACGCGCCCAGCATCTTGTCGAGCAGCAGCATGGCGTATTCCCACGCCACCATCGTGTCGAGCTTGCTCTCGCCCTTGATGCGAGAGCCGAACGTGAAAGGCAGCTCCACCGCCTTCAACGGCGCCGGCGCCGAAGCGAAGATATCGAGCAGGATCTTGAAGCCCTTGGCGGACAGCCGCCGCACCGCCCGCCCGAACACGTCGCGGCGCAGCATGAAGAAGCCGCTCATCGGGTCGGTCAGCTCCTGCTTGACGATAAGCCGCGCCAGCCGCGCTCCCATCTTGCTGATCTTGATGCGGTTCGCGGTGAACTCACCGACGTCGCCGCCGGCGACGAAGCGGCTGCCGACGACGATCTCGTTATCGTCCTTCCGCAAGGTCTCCAGCATGCGCGGCAGCAGCCTTTCGTCATGCTGCAGGTCGCCGTCCATCACCGCGATATAGGGGGCGGAGCTGGCCAGCGCGCCTTCGATCGTGGCGGAAGACAGGCCGCGCCGCCCGATCCGCTGCACCACCCGGACATTGGGCCTGGCGCGCGCCAGCCGCCGTACAATGGAGGCGGTGCCGTCGCGGGAATCGTCGTCGACGAAGATCACCTCCCACGCCACGTCGGTGAGCGCGTTCTCCAGCTTGTCGACCAGGATCGGGACGTTCTCGGCCTCGTTATAGGTCGGCACGACGATGCTGAGATCAATCGGCCGTACCTGGGTGGCCGGCTCTATGATTTGCCTGTCCATATCCCTTAATTCCTCGCCCGCGGCCGACGGCTGCAACTCTTCCGCGAGTCGATCGCGCGGCGCCAGATCGTTCCCATTTTTGTCTGCTTGTGACCAGTAGAAACTGATATAGTCTCACAGCATGCGCCATCTACCGGAATTCGGTCCGTTCTTCGTGCTCGATCATCCGCTGATCCAGCACAAGCTCAGCCTGATGCGCGACCGGCGTCAGCCTACATCGGTCTTTCGCAAGCTTCTGCGCGAGATCGCGATGCTGATGGGCTATGAGATCACACGCCCGCTCCCGATGAAGCTGGTGCCGATCGAGACACCGCTCACCGCCTTCGACGCGCCCATGCTGGCCGGCAAGAAGCTCGCCGTTGTGCCGATCCTCAGGGCCGGGCTCGGCATGGCCGATGGGCTGCTCGATCTGCTGCCCTCGGCCCGGGTGGGGCATATCGGCATCTACCGCGACCACACGACGCTGAAGCCGGTCGACTATCTGGTGAAGCTGCCCGGCGCGCTCGGCGAGCGCGATATCATCGTCGTCGACCCCATGTTGGCGACGGGCGGCTCCGGCGTCCATGCGGTGAACATCCTGCTCAGCCGCGGCGCCGACCCGGGGCGAATCCGTTTCATGGTGCTGGTTGCAGCGCCCGAGGGCGTGCGGTTCTTCCGCGACCGCCACGCGAAGGTCCCGGTCCATGTCGCCGCGCTCGACAGCCATCTCAACGACCTGGGCTACATCGTGCCTGGCCTCGGCGACGCCGGCGATCGGCTCTACGGAACCCGCTGATACCATGATCCGGCTGGCGCCCGGCCAGTATCGATCCTAAATTACCGTGAGGACCGGCTGGTGGAGCGGTCGACGAGGCAAGGCGGATGAACGAGCTCGAACACAAATGTATTACTGCGGGCCTGAAGATGACCGATCAGCGGCGGATCATCCTCAAGGTGCTGGCGGACGCTGACGATCACCCCTCGGTGGACACGGTCTATGCCCGCGCGCGCGCTGCCGACCCGTCGGTGTCGATCGCGACGGTGTACCGGACCCTGAGCCTGCTCGATCAGCTGAATCTGGTCCAGAAGCATGATTTCAAGGCCAGCTTTTCGCGCTTCGAAACCAACCTGCGCCATCATCACCATCTGATCGACATCGAAACCGGCGACGTGATCGAATTCCAGAATGACCGTTTGGAGGCATTGAAACGCGAGATCGCGTTCGAGCTGGGCTTCGATCTCGTCGATCACACGCTTGAGCTCTATGGCCGCAAACGCAAAGTCTAAGCGCCGCCGCCCGTGCGGCGTGTCCGGCGTTTCGCTTTGCGCCTGCCGGGCGGCCGTTCTGCGCGCCTTTGGCGGAATGACCGAATCGGGCGCACCGTACGATTCGGCGCTGTCGGCCGCGCTTCGCGTTTTCCGGCATCACCACCCGGAGATCGAATCTGGCGCGCTCGAACTGGTCGAGCACTGGATTTCGCCTGAAAGCGTCCATTAAAACGGATCAACCGCTCTGATCCGGAGCTGTCTGCCTTCTATCGCATGTGGTTCCTTATTGACCGGCCCATCCGGTTTGGCTACCGCCTGCCTGGTTCGCCCCGCCGCGGCGGACGCGGCTCCGGAACGATGATAAGCGGCCGGTCCTTTCGATAAGGTCGTGCGCGCAAACCGGTGAGGGGGTTTTTTGGACGATATCTGGTGGCTGCTCAGGGGCGTCGCGATCGGCCTTGCTGTGGCCATCCCGGTCGGCCCAATTGCCCTCCTGTGCATGCGGCGCACGCTCCAATGCGGTTTTTTCGTGGGCTTCGCGACCGGGCTGGGCGCGGCATTGGCCGACCTCTTCTATGCGACGATCGCCGGGTTCGGCATCGCCGCCGTCGAGACCGTACTCGTGGCGTATCGGACGCCGCTCAGCTTCGTCGGGGGACTTTTCCTGCTGGCGCTGGCGTGGCGCACCGCCTTCCACAAAAACCCTGTCGTGCGCGAGCTCAACCCGACGACGCGCAGCATCCCGGGCGCGGTCATCAGCGGCTTCGTGCTGACGGCGACCAATCCTCTGACCGTTCTGGGATTCGTGGCGATCTTCGCCGGCTTCGGGGTCGGGCGGGGATTGACCGACATCGGCCGCGCCGTATCGCTGATCGCCGGCGTGGTCGCCGGCTCGGCCTTGTGGTGGATGGCGCTGACCGGCGTGATCGCCCGCATCCGCCATTTTTTCTCGTCGCGCACGATGATGGGGCTGAACTTTGCCGCCGCGGCGCTGATCGCCACCTTCGGCGCCTACGAGCTGGTCTTCGCGCTCATGCGCGCCGCGCCCTGGCTGTTCTAGTATCCGATCGCAGAGGAGCGTGAGTCACACGCGACGGCGCGTGAATCGGAGACTGAACATAATCGACGTACCGAGTTTCTATGAAGTCGGTACTGGCGGTCCTATTTCTTTCCCATTCCGCTGATCTCACGCGCCAGCTCGTCCAGGCGGCGCTTGAGATCGTCGATTTCGCGGTTCGAAGCGGCGGCAGGTGTGGTCTCCGCGGTCCCCTCCGTTTCCGCCGGCTGAGCAGAGAAGGGCGCGAACATCTTCATCGCCTGCTCCATCATCGCCAGGTTCTGCTTGCCCATCTCGTTCAGCGCCCCGAACGGGAACATGCCACCCATGGTCTTGGAGAAATACTCGCGCATCCTCTCCTGGTTGCGGCTGAAGGACTGCATCGACTGGTCGAGATAGCTGGGAAGGGCCCATTGCATGCTGTCGCCGTAGAAACTGATCAGCTTGCGCATGAAGCTGATCGGCAGCAGGTTCTGACCTTTGCCCTCTTCCTCGACGATGATCTGGGTGAGCACTTGCCGGGTGATGTCCTCGCCGGTCTTGGCGTCGAACACGACGAAATCGACGCTGTCCTTGACCATCTGGCAAAGGTGTTCGAGTGTGACGTAGCTGCTGGTCGCGGTATTATACAGGCGCCTGTTAGCATACTTCTTGATCGTGACGGGGGCAGTTTCCTGGACCGGAGGCAAAGGATTCGGCTCAACCATTCAAGGGCTCTCCTAGGCTGGCCGGAGCCGGACGGTGAGTCCCTGGCAGCGACCGGAATTACATCAAGTATGCGGTGCGGGAGAACAAATGCAAGACATGAGATTCCGCGTCGCAAAATAATGAACCTTCCGCAAGCGGGCGTCTATGGACGATAGCGAGGATTTACCCAAAATTGCCCAGAAGTACCTGGATTTATGGCTAGAACATTGGGCCGCATACCTGGCTGCGCCGGAGACGGCGGCGGCGGTGGCACGTCTGATGGCGCCGTTCGCGCCCCAGTGTGGAGCCGCGTTTGACGCCCGTTCCGGAGTATCCGGTGCGCCGGATGAGCCCGCGGCCTTTCGCAATGCACCTAGCGTTGGCAACGGTCGCGCTGCTGAGCTCGAAGAGCGGGTTGCCGCGCTTGAACGGAGGCTCGCCGAGCTTGAAGCCCAGACCGAGCCCCGCTTGGCCAAATCTGCCCGAAGGCCTCGCCGCCCAACTCGCGGCGCTTGAGCCGGCGTGCTTCGATCGTGCGCTCGATAATGCCGTGGCCCGCGCGGCGGCGGACTATGCGCGCGGAATGGAAGCCTACCGCCGTCACCCTTATCGCCGGGCGAGCGAAGAGGGCCGAGTGGTTTGGCGGCAGGGTGGAACGGCGCTGCTGCGCCACGGCGACGGCGGCGTGCCGTCGCTGTTCGTGCCGTCGCTAGTCAATCGCGGGTGGGTACTGGACCTGATCCCAGGCCACGGCATGTTGTCCTGGCTGGCCAGACAGGGCATCGATGCCTATCGGATGGAATGGGGACCGCTCGGAACGGATGAGCGCGGCTTCGATATCGGCGAGTATGTCGTGCGACGGTTGGAGCCGGCGCTGGACGAGGTTCGCCGTGTGGCCGGACGGGCACCGGTTCTGGTCGGCTATTGCATGGGCGGGCTCCTGGCTTTGGCCGCCGCGGTCCGTCGCCCGGACGTGATCGGCGGTCTGGTCCTGCTGGCCACGCCCTGGGATTTCCATGTCGAGGGGGCTGCTCGCGGTGGAGCGATGGCCGCCTTCTACCGCGCCAGCCGACCGTTCCTGGCGCAGCTGGACGAGCTGCCGATCGACATGATGCAGGCGCTGTTTACCCTGCACGATCCGATCGTGGCGCTGCGCAAGTTCCGCCGGTTCGCCGCCATGGACCCGGACTCCGACACGGCGCGCACCTTCGTCGCGCTCGAGGATTGGCTCAATGACGGCATCGCCGTGGCGCTGCCGGTCGCCGATGAAGCGTTGCTTGGTTGGTACGAGGCCAATACACCCGGTCGGTCTCAATGGCGTGTGCAGGGCACCCTGGTAGACCCGGCGGCGGTCTCGGTCCCGACGCTGATTGTCGTTCCCGGCGCGGATCGCATCGTGCCTCCCGCTTCGGCCGCGGCGATCGCAGCCAAGCTAAGGCGGGCTGACCGTCGCGATCTGCCGCTCGGCCATATCGGCATGGTGGTCGGCCGGGAGGCCGAGACCGCGCTCTGGCGGCCGCTCGCCGAATGGATCCTGGCTGAGGGTGCGGTCGGGGCATAGGTGCCGTGCGGCTCTTCCGCTTGCGTCCGGCCGAGGGCCGTCCTTAACTGTCGAATCTGCTAGAACCCGGAGTTGACCCATGAGCGACATCGTTATCGCCTCTGCAGTACGTACGCCGATCGGTTCGTTCAACGGCGTATTCGCCGGGCTCGCTGCCCATGACCTCGGCCGTGTGGCGATCGAAGCGGCGCTGAGCCGTGCCGGCGTCGCCCCGACGGAGGTTTCCGAGGTGATTCTGGGCGAAATCCTCACTGGCGGCGAGGGACAGAACCCAGCGCGGCAGGCGGCAATGGCCGCGGGCATTCCCAAGGAAGTCACCGCCATGACGATCAACCAGGTCTGCGGCTCCGGATTGCGCGCCGTGGCGCTGGCCCATCAGGCGATCCGCGCCGGCGACAGCAACATCGTCGTGGCCGGTGGGCAGGAGAGCATGACCCGCGCCCCGCATGCCGCCTATCTGCGCGCCGGCGTGCGTATGGGCGCGGCCGAGTTCGTCGATACGATGATCAAAGACGGGCTGTGGGACGCGTTCCACGGCTATCACATGGGCGTCACAGCCGAGAACGTGGCCCAGCAGTACCAGATCACCCGCGCCGAGCAGGACGAATTCGCCGTCTCCAGCCAGCACAAGGCAGAGCAGGCGGTGAAGTCAGGCCGGTTCAAGGACGAGATCGCTCCGGTTACGGTTCCCGGCGGCAAGGCTGGCGACAAGATCGTCGATACCGATGAATATCCGCGCTTCGGCGCGTCGATCGAGGCGATGCAGAAGCTCAAGCCGGCATTCACGAAAGAGGGTACCGTCACCGCGGGCAACGCCTCCGGCATCAATGATGGCGCCGCGGCGCTGGTGGTGATGAGCGCGGACGAGGCGGCGCGACGCGGCATAGAGCCGCTGGCGCGGATCGTGTCCTGGGCCACCGTCGGCGTCGACCCTTCGATCATGGGAATCGGTCCCATTCCGGCCTCGCAGGCGGCGCTGGCCAAGGCCGGCTGGAGCGTCGCCGATCTTGACCTGATCGAGGCGAACGAGGCCTTCGCCGCGCAAGCCTGCGCCGTCGCCAAGACGCTGGGTCTGCCGGCGGAGAAGGTGAACGTCAATGGCGGCGCCATCGCGCTCGGCCACCCGATCGGTGCCTCAGGCGCGCGGGTGCTGGTGACTCTCCTCCACGAAATGGGCAAGCGCGACGTAAAAAAAGGGTTGGCGACATTGTGCATCGGCGGCGGAATGGGCATCGCCATGTGCGTCGAACGACACTGAGCCCATCCTCATATATCGAGATATCACTCCTACCCTACCCCTCCCCCATCGAGGGCCCATCGAGGGGGAGGGTTTGCAAGGGTCATGTTCCTTCCCCCTTTGATGGGGGAGGTTAGGTGGGGTGATATCGACGTTAGCCCGGCTCCAAGAGCCCTAGCCCTCTACTTCTCCGGCTTCCTGAACTTCAGCACGAAATTGTCGGCCTCGCCGATTGCTGCGTACTTCGCGCGGTCCTTGTCGCCGAGTTGAAAGGTCGGCGGAAGGGTCCAGACGCCCTCGGGATAGTCCTTGGTGTCCTTGGGATTGGCGTTTATTTCGGACGAACCAACCAACTCGAACCCGGCCTTGCGCGCCAGATTGATCGCGTAATCTTGCCGCACATAGCCTGATTTGGCGGCCGGGTCCTGGGGCTGGTCCGAGCGGCCGCGATGGTCTTCGATCCCCAGAACGCCGCCGGGCTTCAACGCCCTGTAAAATGCGGCGAACGCTTCCTCGGCCCAGCCGCCCTCCATCCAGTTGTGAAGATTGCGGAATGTCAAGACCATATCGGCGGAGCCGGGTGGCACCATGTCATAATGGCCTTTTCCGAAGACGACGACCTTGACGTTGCCATAGTCGGCCTTGTTGGCATCGAGCTTCGCCCGGAACCGGTCGGGCGCCGCATTCCCAGACCGCGGCGCGACGGCGGTATAGTAGGTCCCGCGGTCGTGCAGGTATGGTCCCAGTATCTCGGTCCAGTAGCCACCTTCGGGCCAGATCTCGACGACCGTCATGGTCGGTTTGATGCCGAAGAAGGCGAGCTCCTCGCCAGGATGGCGTACCGGATCGCGGGCGACCATCGATGGCGTCCGCTGCGGCCCGGCGAGCGCCTTCGCCAGTCCGGGGTCGGCCAGGGCGGGGTCGGCCAGGGCGGGGTCGGCCAGAGCGGGGTCGGCCGGGGCGGCGGCAGGCCCGGCGAAGCTCGATTGAGCGCAGGTCAAGACGAGGAGCATGGCGGCCAAAGCCGAAGATCGCATGGCAGTTCTCCCGGAATGTGCACGAAGGCTGTGTGGGATAGCAGATTGTGTTCCCACATGCGAGGCCGGCCCATAAGCGACCGGCAAGTGCGGGGCGCAACCGGTTTGTCCCGCGCTTATCACGCGCCGGGAACGAAACAGCGATAGATGGCCCTTGACTCGCTCCTGACGCCACGAGATTAATCTTGAATAATTAAAGTTGCCCACGACGAAAGAGTCCGAAGGCGACAAGGCTGGCGCCATCGACGGTTGACATGTTTGACCGTGACGGTGAAGGCGTCTTCAGGGATAATGGTCAGCAGAACGGGTCGCCGCCAAGGATGGTGGCGGGCCAAACGCCTTGCTTGGAACGGGGATGGAAACGCGCGGATTTCAAGGCAAAGAATTGCCGCTTTGAGGCGGTGATTTCAGTCCGCGGGAAGCGCGATCGGATGTCGATGTGACAGGGGGCGATACAGAGATATCGGGGCTGGACAAGCGCCTTGCAATAGCATAGGCAGCGATTCCGAAATTTGGACCGGCTTTTTTGCAGACGTGTTACGAATTACGAACCTACAGCGAAAGTGGAACCATGCAGCGCATTCCCAACCTGACCTCGACCGGGCTTCGTCGATTGGTCCTCACCCTGGCGCTGGTCGCGCCGGTCGCCATCGCGGGCTCGGCGTTGGCGCAACAGCCGGCAGCCCCCGCCGCCGCCCCGCCGGCCGCGGCGCCTGCTCCGGCGGTGACCCCGGCTCCCGGCGCTCCCACGACAGCCGCTCCTGGCGCGACACCCGCGCCGGCTGATGCTTCTGCCGCCGCGCCGGCTGCTGGAGTCCCTGCTGCCGGAGCCCCCGCGGCCGCAGCCCCGGCCGAGGCCGAGAACGAACCCAAGCAGCTCGCTCATGACATGAGCGTCACCGGCATGGTCAAGGGCGCCACCGGCCCCGTGAAAGTGGTCATGCTGTTGCTGGCGATCGCTTCGGTGTGGAGCTGGGCGATCATGCTGGACAAGGCCTTCACTTTCGCCGGCCTGAACCGCCGCGCTGACAGCTTCCTCGGCCTGTTCCGCTCGTCGTCCTCCCTGGACGAGGTCTACCAAAAGGTTTCAAAGGAAAAGAACAACCCGCTGGTCAACATCTTCGTCGCGGGCATGAATGAGCTGCGCGTGTCGCTTGAGCCCGGCGCAGTGCCGTCGGACCATCTGCGCGAGCATGTGGAAGAGCGTGTGACCACTTCGATGGAAATGATCGAGGGCCGTGAGAGCGAGCGCCTGGGCAACGGCATGGGCGTGCTGGCCACCGTCGGCTCGACGGCCCCGTTCATCGGTCTGTTCGGCACGGTGTACGGCATCATGGACAGCTTTCTCGGCATCGCGAACTCCGGCACGACCAACCTGGCGGTCGTGGCGCCGGGTATCGCCGAGGCGCTGCTCACCACCGCGATCGGCCTCGCCGCCGCCATCCCCGCCGTCATCATGTACAACTACTTCGCCCGCAAGATCGGTGCATATAACGGCCGGATGAACAACTTCGTCGGCGAGTTCTCGACCGTGCTGTCGCGCCACCTCGATCGCAAGGTCTGATCGATGGCGGTCTCGCTCGGTCACGGGGCGACTGGCAACAAGCAGCCGTCGCAGAACTCGGACATCAACGTCACCCCGTTCATCGATATCATGTTGGTGTTGCTGATCATCTTCATGGTGGCCATGCCACCGCCGACGGTGAACAACAACATCAACATGCCGCCGCAGAACGTGAATCCGCCGCCGCCGGACCCGAACAACAAGCCGTTGTTCCTCAGCCTGGGCGATGACGGGCTGGTGACGGTGAGCCTGGGGCTCGGCGAAGACGCCACCGGGGGCAAGGTTCCCATGGATCAGGTTCCCACCGAAGTCCATTCGCTTTTGCCGGCAGACCAGCTGGCGACCAAAGAGACATTCATCCGCGCTGATTTCGATGTTCCCTATAACGGCGTCATGCAGCTCCTGAACAAGCTGCGCGACGCGGGGTTGAAAAAGATCGGCCTGGTCGGCGAAGCGACCAGTTGAGCGGCTACGGATTGAGCGGAAGGTAATCCGATGGCAATGGCATTGGGCGGGGGCGACAGCCCTTCCAGCAAGAAGAGCACCAATTTCACCGCGAGCAGCGACATCAATGTGACGCCGTTCGTCGACGTGATGCTGGTTCTGCTGATCATCTTCATGGTCGCGGTGCCGCTGGCCACCGTGAACGTCAAGGTGAATTTCCCGGACTCGAACGCGCCACCGGAATCGAAGGCGGCGGCGCCGGTCTGGATCAGCATGACCAAGAGCGGCTCCACTTATATCGGCGATACGCGTTTTCCGTCGATAAATGCGGTCGGCGATCAGCTGGAGAAGGAAACGCCGGAGACTCAGCGCGACAAGACTCGCTTGTTCCTGCGCGCAGATGCCGACCTTCCTTATAAAAAGGTCCTTGAATTGATGAACAGGCTTCGAGAGGGCGGATTCTACAAGATCAGCCTGGTCGGCCATGAGGCGGTAAAGTAACGATGCGCGTACGCCCCGGAATTGCCGTCTCCGCCGTCCTCCACGTCGCGCTATTCGTATACCTCGCGTACGCGTTGGCGTTCCATCCCGCCGAAAAGCCAAAGGACGACTCGCAGGCGATCGACATGGTGGCGCCGCCGCCTCCGCCGCCTCCGCCGCCTCCGCCTCCGCCGCAGCAGAAGGTCCAGCAGCCTCTGTTCATTCCGGCTCCGGCGCCGCGTATTGCGGCCGTCAGCACCTCAGTGCCCGATCTGCCGATCCCGGCTCAGACCGAGATCAAGCATGAGAAGCAGGCCGAGGTCGTGACCGCGCCGAAGCCGATCGAGAAGGTGAACCGGCGGCCGGTTTCGATCGTCCGTCCTGAGTATCCGGCCCGCGCCGAGGATCGGCAGATCGAGGGCTATGTCGACTTCGAGTTCACGGTCGAAAAGGACGGCTCCGTCGGCAATCCGAAGGTCACGGCGGAGGTGCCTGAAGGCTACGGTTTCGCCGGCGCCGCGCTCAAGGTCTTCCCGAAGTGGAAGTTCCAGCCGGAATTGGTGAACGGCCAGCCTCAACCGACGCAGGCGTACTACCGGTTCAGCTTCAAGCTGGCGAAATAGCGGGTCGCGGCGGACCGGTTCCGCCAGTCTTGGTGGAAGCATTTGAAACCCTCTTCCCTGGGGCCCTGGGAAGAGGGTTTTTCTCTATCCGGATCGACGGCGGGCGGTGATTCAGCCGTACGGCTGCGCCGCAGAGTTTCCGCCGTCTGTCCCCGGGGCAGAACTTGGCCCCGATCGAATGCTCTCCGGCCTAATAATCGCGGTCGGAAAGCCTATGATCCGTCACGCCGTAGATCCGGTTGCTTTCTTTAACCTTAACCTGACACTCGATCGCATAAGCGATATTTTCCGGACCCCGTACGGCAGAAAGATCGTGATCTTATGCCGGCGCGTGGGCCAGTAATAAAGGTCGATCGAGGTTAACCTCCCGGTCGGCCGCCAATCATTCGGCTGCACCAGTCAGACGCATCGGCACCCCCGGTTCCTTTCGCATGGCCGGCAGCTGCGTATCACTGTCCTGTTCGCCCCGCAGCCATCGGCTGAACCGGTCGAGATAGAGATAGACCACAGGGGTCGTGAACAAGGTCAGCGCCTGCGAGACCAATAGCCCGCCCACGATCGCGACACCCAGCGGTCGCCGGAACTCCGACCCGGCGCCGGTCGCGAACATCAGCGGCAGGCCACCGAACAGAGCGGCCATGGTCGTCATCATGATCGGCCTGAAGCGGAGCAGCGCCGCCTGGTAGATAGATTGCGCCGGCGGCAGATGCTGGTTACGCTCCGCCTCGAGCGCGAAGTCGATCATCATAATCGCGTTCTTTTTGACGATGCCGATCAAGAGGATGATCCCGATCAGTCCCATCATGTCGAGCGGCTGCCCGAACAGGCTCAGCATCAAGAGGGCGCCGACGCCAGCCGATGGCAGGGTCGACAGGATGGTCAGGGGGTGGATATAGCTCTCATACAGCACGCCAAGCACGATATAGACCGCAACCAGCGCCGCCGCGATCAGATACGGCATGGTCGCCAGAGAGGCCTGAAAAGCCTGCGCGTTGCCCTGGAACGATGGGATCACGGTGCGCGGCAGATGAGCGTCGGCGGCCGCCTTCTGGATCATCGCCACGGCATCGCCGAGGGCCACGCGCGGCGCCAGGTTGAACGACAGGGTGATGGCTGGGAACTGCCCCTGATGACTGATCGACAGCGGACCCGTCGAGGGCTCGAAGGCTGTGAAGGTGCTGAGCGGCACCTGAGCCCCGGTCGAAGACTTCACATAGATCTTGTTGAGCGCGCTCGGGTCCTTCTGGAATTTCGGATCGACCTCGAGGATGACGTGGTACGAGTTGAGCTCCGTGAAGGTCTGCGCCACCTGGCGTTGGCCGAACGCGTCATAGAGCGTGTCGTCGATTTGCTGCGGCGTTATGCCGAGGCGCGAGGCGGTTTCACGGTCGATCTTCACCATCGTCTTCAAAC